>NZ_JACGAR010000100.1:0-209 GCF_020137585.1 Campylobacter sp. RM12654 | reverse complement strand
GACCATGCAAAACTTAATAAATCTTTGTGGATTTTATATTATAAAGGCGAGCATATAAGGATAATTTTAGATTATGATATCAAACAAGAGATTTATAATGTAGTTTATAATAGAGTTTATAAAATTCTTTCTATAAGAGATAATAAAACATTAAATGAAAAAGAAATAATAGCTTTATTGAAAGAAATATTAGTTGTTTATAAATGGGA
>NZ_JACGAR010000099.1:0-210 GCF_020137585.1 Campylobacter sp. RM12654 | reverse complement strand
ATCAATAGTAGTTTGGCTTTCGTTATTTATAGTTAAATCGTTTGTAACATTTATAGTATTAGTAGAACCATCAGCTTTATTAGTAATACTAGAATTATTTAAAGTTAAATTATTAGCAGTTATATCGCCTTTAATATTAGAATTATTTAATTCCATATTATTTGTAGTATTAATACTACCTTGAATAATTGTATTGCTTGATTTAAAGTC
>NZ_JACGAR010000098.1:0-210 GCF_020137585.1 Campylobacter sp. RM12654 | reverse complement strand
ATATAAAAACAAATAATTTTGAATATAAAACAAGTGATAAAGAATTAAATGTATTTTTTAGCCTTGATAATAAAAGCGTAGGGATTAGCTTAGATAAAGATACTTTAAAAGATTTAAAAAGCTTTTTTAATAAAAATGATTTTTTAGAAGAAAATGGAAAAACTATTTTAAAAGGCGACGCTGCTAATTATGTAGCAGGTTGGTTTAGTG
>NZ_JACGAR010000097.1:0-237 GCF_020137585.1 Campylobacter sp. RM12654 | reverse complement strand
CTCTTGTAAATCATCTTTTACTTCTTCAAGGTTTTCTTCTTTATTTTCTTGATTTAGACAATCATCTTCTTTAGATAAATTATTTTCTTCATTTTTAATTTCATCCAAACTTTCATTTTCTTGATTTTGTTTGTCTTTTTGATTTTTGTTTTTAGTTTTTATTGGTTTTTTCTTTTTATTATTTATAGTTTCATTATCTTCTTTGTTTTCGGCATATTGATTTTCTTCTTCATTTTG
>NZ_JACGAR010000096.1:0-278 GCF_020137585.1 Campylobacter sp. RM12654 | reverse complement strand
TGAAGAAAAAAATAAATTAATGAAAAGTATTTTTTCTAATACAGACGAAGATTTGCAAATATCACAATCTAAAGAAGAAATTAAGCAAGAAGAAAAAGAAGAACAAACTAAAGATAAAAAACCATTCGAAGCCATAGAAGTAAAAGGCACTAGCACTCGTGAAAGTATGGAAGATATTTTAAGCAAAATTAATATTCAAAATATTAAAGATGAAAGAGATTTATTAGCTATATTTTTAGCCTATAAAAATGGCGAGAATTTATATGATAAAAGGGTTT
>NZ_JACGAR010000095.1:0-286 GCF_020137585.1 Campylobacter sp. RM12654 | reverse complement strand
ATGCCACTAATATCAATAATCCTACCAACTTATAATGTTGAAAAATATATTGCAAGAGCACTTGAAAGCTGCATAAATCAAACTTTAAAAGATATAGAAATAATAGTAGTAGATGATAAAGGTCAAGATAAAAGCATTGATATTGCAAAAGAATTTGCAAATAAAGATAGTAGGATAAAAATTATTGATAATATAACAAATAAAGGCACTTATGAAGCTAGAAATATAGGTGTAAGAAATGCTAACTCTGAATTAATTATGTTTTTAGACCCAGATGATGAATTAG
>NZ_JACGAR010000094.1:0-344 GCF_020137585.1 Campylobacter sp. RM12654 | reverse complement strand
TGTGATAGAATTAGATTTGCTTTTTAATTTTAGTGATACAAACTAAACATAGGTTTAATTTTTCCACTAAAGTACTAAAATTTGAAAGAATTTTAAAAGTGGAAAAATCACTACTTTTTAAAAACTCTCAAATACTTGATATATAAGCAAGTTTTCCTTGCTATTGCAAACCTAATTCTATCACAACATGGTTTGAAACTATTGACTTTTTAAAAATCTTTCATACCTTAAAACATTGCAAACCTAATTCTATCACAACACGGTTTGAAACTTTTTGATATAGTAGTCATTAATATTACTCTCTTTTATTGCAAACCTAATTCTATCACAACACGGTTTGAAAC
>NZ_JACGAR010000093.1:0-360 GCF_020137585.1 Campylobacter sp. RM12654 | reverse complement strand
CAAGTATTTATTAATCCTACAACCGATGTTGCCTTAGTAGAAGCAATGTGTTATCATCTAATTAAAAACAATCTTCACGATGAAAAATTCCTTAAAAAATACACGGTAGGATTTGCTAAATTAAAAGAAAGATTATTTGATGAGAATAATCCAAAAACTCCTGAATTAGCAGAAAAAATCACAGGTATAAAAGCAGAAAAAATAAAAGAATTAGCAGAACTTATGGCTAAAAATAGAACTATGATTATGGCAGGTTGGGGTTTTCAAAGAGCTCATCACGGAGAGCAAGCTCACTGGGCTATGATAACTCTTGCATCTGTTTTAGGACAAATTGGACTTGATGGTGGTGGATATGGGTTT
>NZ_JACGAR010000092.1:0-373 GCF_020137585.1 Campylobacter sp. RM12654 | reverse complement strand
TTGGAAATGGAATTAAAGTATCTATATTTGAAGGTGATGAATCAGGCGATCACAATAACTTAAAAGAAATTAGCAATGGTTCAACTACAGTAGATGCTAATCCTTTATTTAAAGGTGAGATTAATGCTAGTGGTGTTAAAGCAATGCAAGTATTTATCACTTATAATGATAAGTTAATTAAAACTGATTCAGTTCTTGCTGTTGATGGTAAATTTAAATATGTTCCAGAACTAGGTTGCAATAACTTTGGAGATTACAAGTTTACATTTAATGTAATTGGAGCTGATATTAAAGGTGAAGCTAGCTTAAAACTTGTTGCTGATACTCAAACAAATACACCTAGCGTAGATAATACTACAAGTGATGTGGTTGT
>NZ_JACGAR010000091.1:0-380 GCF_020137585.1 Campylobacter sp. RM12654 | reverse complement strand
AGATTGCTAATAAATTTTTAGAAGTTAGCCAAAATGCAGTGCTTAGTAAAGAAGAGATGTTAAACTCAAGGCTAGGAGTAAGGCTTGATGGCGAGATAAATGAATATAATTTATTGCAAATTACTAGCGTAGAACTTAATGCTAAAGGAGATGATATTAGCGATGAAATGTATGAAGCTCATAATACTATTTCAAAGGATTTAAGTGATACTATTTTAAAGGATAAAAATAAAGATGGTTCATTAACACTAGATGAACTTATGTTAAATGAGAGTAAAGAAAAATATTTAGAAGAATTAGAAAATCTATATAAATACACTGAAAAAAATCAAATTGATAAAAAGCCTAAAATAGATTTAAGACTAAAAGAATACGCTATT
>NZ_JACGAR010000090.1:0-382 GCF_020137585.1 Campylobacter sp. RM12654 | reverse complement strand
AAAACATAAAACTCATATCAGTTACATTTGAAGTATCCCATTCATTTATCCCACTAAAGTCTTTTCTATCACTTTTATAAAAAAGCTCACTCATATCAGTGATTAAACTAGTATCAATATCGCTTAGACTAATTCCATCTGTATAAACTAGAACTTTTAGTTCGTATTTATTAGCTGGTTGGTATTTGTTTGCTACCTTTTTTATCAAATTATTATTTAGCATATATTCTCTTGCTACATTTATCTCATAAGCTATTTTTATCATCAAATCTTCATTTTTAATCATTTTAATAAAATCAAATGACTCACATCCATTAAACATACCTTGTATATCAATTACATTTGATATATCAAAATCTAAAGGCTGGTTGAAATTTTTACA
>NZ_JACGAR010000089.1:0-386 GCF_020137585.1 Campylobacter sp. RM12654 | reverse complement strand
AGATTGCTTTTGATTTAAAATATCTTGAAAGTGATAGCGATAATAATGGGGTGCTAAATAGTGATGAATTAATGAATACATTTACTAATGGGCTTTATTTTAATCAACAAAAAAATGGAATATATGTTTTAGATAAAATAGTTTTAAATGAAAAAGCAAATGAAGAATATTTAAGTCAAGTTGGCGAAAAAAATATAAACACTATTTCAAAAATGATTAATAATAGAATATTTTTTGATAAAGATAAAGATGGAGAAATTTTAGTAAAAGAGCAATATATTGAAGATGAAAGCGAGTATTTTAAAAACTTAAATCAAGCAAAAGAAGAATTAAAAAATAAAAAAGAAAAAATAGAAGCCAATCCAAAGCTAAAAGAATACGCAATA
>NZ_JACGAR010000088.1:0-400 GCF_020137585.1 Campylobacter sp. RM12654 | reverse complement strand
CTCTAATGCAGTTTTTGGCGGTAGTTATGGTTGGTATTGTGTTGGAAATATAAATAACCCACAAAGCTTACTTGGTAGAATGTTAGCAATTGCTGGTGGATATACCACAAGCACTCTTACATACTCAACTCATTGTATTCGTGCAATTACTCCTTATGTTAGTGGTGTTGATGAATCAAATGCTAAGCAAACTTCTTGGGAAAATATATTAGAACATTCAAAAGTAGTTGTAATGTGGTCAGTTGATATAGCAAATACCAACCAAATAGGCTGGGGAGTTCCTATGCATGAAACTTATAGCTATTTAAAACAACTAAAAAAATTAAAAGATGAAGGTAAAATTAGAGTTATAAATATAGACCCTGTGGTAAATCATACAGCAAGATTTTTAGGTGCTAAG
>NZ_JACGAR010000087.1:0-400 GCF_020137585.1 Campylobacter sp. RM12654 | reverse complement strand
TTCTGCACCTAAAAATCTTGCTGTATCATTATATACTGGGTCAATATTAATTACTTTTATTTTTCCATCTTTAACTAATGCTTGTAATTTTTCCATGTATGGGTATGTTTCGTGAGTTGCAACACCCCAAGCAATTTGATTAGTGTTTAGTATATCGGTAGACCACATTACAATTACTTTTGAATGTTCTAATACATTGTCCCAAGGTGTATGTTTAGCATTTGCTTCATCGTAACCTGTGATATGTGGAGTTATAGCACTAATACAATGACAAGAATAATTTAAAGTTCTTGTTGTAAAACCACCTGCAATATTTAACATTCTTCCAAGTAAGCTTTGTGGGTTATTTATATTTCCAACACAATACCAGCCGTAGCTACCACCATACACAGAATGGTGT
>NZ_JACGAR010000086.1:0-440 GCF_020137585.1 Campylobacter sp. RM12654 | reverse complement strand
AACTCTTATCCACCCCATCAGTTATCTTAATACCCCTACCATCTCTATTAGCAAGTACTAATCTTCCTTTTTCATCAACACTAGCCTCAACCCCTGTTTGATCTTTAACAGAGTTAATAGCAGCTCTTAAAGCTCCATTTCCATCTTTATCTTTAACTTCAATAGAACCAATAGTAACACCATTTATACTAAAGCCTTGTAAAGTAGTTCCTGCTTTAATAGGTTGTTCAAATACACTTTGAACCGTAACAGAAGCTTTAATACCTGTTTTATCAGTAGATTTATTAATAGCTTCAACTAAAGCACCTAAACCTTGACCTGCTTTAATATTATTACCTTGAGCAATTTGCACTGGCTCAAATGTAACATCATTAATTCCATCAACATTTTTAAATGTAAGATTAATTTTATCTCCTAAAGCAAGGTCGCTTTGTCTTACG
>NZ_JACGAR010000085.1:0-484 GCF_020137585.1 Campylobacter sp. RM12654 | reverse complement strand
GTTAGAGCCTTTTACTTCTATGGCTTCGAATGGTTTTTCTTTAGTTTGTTCTTCTTTTTCTTCTTTTAACTTATTCTCATCATAAAAAGCTTTTAATTTTAAATATTCTTTTTTAAAGTCTTCTATGCTGATTTCTTCATTTGCAAACAACATTTCTAATCTATTATCATTATCTTCAAATGATTTTTTAAATTTTTTATCACTTAAAGATAGTTTGTCTATGGGATTTTCTTTTAAAAATTCTAAAAGCTCTTTTGAATCATCGTTATTTTGATAAAAAGCTCTTTGATATATTGAATTGTTTTCAAATTTAAACAAAGGTTGAACTTCTAGCTTAAGTGATACAACCCAAGCAGGATCACACTTATTTACTTTAAGAGAATCTTTTGTGCTTAATATTTCTTCGTTTGGGTCTTTTCCGTAAGTAATTATTCCTTTTAGCATTTCGTTTTCTAAGGCTTCATAAATCTTACTGCCTTTTTCA
>NZ_JACGAR010000084.1:0-492 GCF_020137585.1 Campylobacter sp. RM12654 | reverse complement strand
AATGATGTTTTCATATGAGATTATGGCTTACGTCTAAATATTATTATCATATTGCTTTAACTTTAGCCACCTAAAAAACAATTAATCACCTAAGCTTATTAAATACATAATTCTTTAAACATATAAAGCTACTTAAATTAAATAAGCATACTCATATAAATATTTTATACATATAACTTATAAATACTTCTAGCATATACTAAAACTACTTAAAGCAAATAAAAAAAACTATATAAAAGTAAGAGCTATGTTGTGTAAATACTTTAAAATATCTGTTTTTATAATCTCATACTAAAAAGCACAATTAAGTAAATTATTTAAAGTAAAGGTTTTAAAAAACCCAAACAAAGCTAAAAAAGAAAGCAACAATAAAAACTTACCTTTTAGCCCTATCCCGTTTCTACAATTAAAAAAATATAATAAAAAATTAAATCTAAAAATATGTATATAAAAATCAATTATTATTAAAAAGAAAGGAGTTAAAAAAGATTT
>NZ_JACGAR010000083.1:0-499 GCF_020137585.1 Campylobacter sp. RM12654 | reverse complement strand
TTATGCCCAGTCTCAAACCTAGTTAAACCAATCTTATCACTTGTAGTTGCCCCTATACTAGCCTTAACTGTCTCATTTGAATATGCACCAATTTGAAATTCTTTGTTTGAAAACGTTCCACTTAGAAGCTTTTGACCATTGAATGATGTAGTATTACCAATATTGTCTAATTCTTCCATAAGTCTTGAAATATCAGCTTGAAGTGAGCGTCTTGTTTCAGTTGTTTGACCATCTTGAGCTGATTGAATAGCTTTATTCTTAATTGTATCAAGTATTTTTATTTGCTCATCCATAGCCTTATCAGCTGTCTGAATTATACCAATAGCATCATTAGCATTCATAATAGCTTGACCAAGAGAACTTGCTTGACTTCTTAAACTATCAGCAATTGCCATACCTGAAGCATCATCAGCAGCAGAGTTAATTCTAAAACCTGAGTTTAACTTATTTAAAGAACTGTCAATTGATCTATTGTTCATAGATGCGTTTGCATGAGCGC
>NZ_JACGAR010000082.1:0-547 GCF_020137585.1 Campylobacter sp. RM12654 | reverse complement strand
TCTTCTACGATTTTGCAAATTAATTCGTAGACTTTATTGCAAACCTAATTCTATCACAACACGGTTTGAAACTTTGAAACAATGTCAAACCTTGCAAATGGTAATGAATATTGCAAACCTAATTCTATCACAACACGGTTTGAAACATAACACCGAGTTGATGCAATTTACCGAAAATATTTATTGCAAACCTAATTCTATCACAACATGGTTTGAAACTCTTGAGATTTTGTGGAGCGGGAAATAATCTCATATATTGCAAACCTAATTCTATCACAACATGGTTTGAAACCTAAAATATATCCCATTACCAAATAAATATATTGTAATTGCAAACCTAATTCTAACACAACACGGTTTGAAACATAAAATGAGCTTTGTTAATCATTATGCAAATTCTATTTCAAACCTAATTCTATTGTAAGAATGCTAGAAAGTAACGATATAACATAATAATACAAAACAAATACGATTAAGCAAAAAATATAAAGTAGAAAAACTAGTATTGAGTTTAAATTATTTAAATATTTTAAAATATTATTAGGAA
>NZ_JACGAR010000081.1:0-548 GCF_020137585.1 Campylobacter sp. RM12654 | reverse complement strand
CGAAAAAGGCAGTAAGATTTATGAAGCCTTAGAAAACGAAATGCTAAAAGGAATAATTACTTACGAAAAAGACCCAAACGAGCAATTACCAAGCAATGAAGAAGTATTTAAATATCAAAAAGGCGATGATGCAAGGCTTAGCGAGTTTAAGCTAAAGGCTCAAGTAGCATTCGGCATTAAAACTAATAGTATTTATCAAAAGGCATATCAAGGCAACGCAAGTGCTGATGAAGTAAAAGATTTAGTTCAATTTTTAAAAAATAATAGTATTGATGGGCTTGATTTAAGTGGTAGATTTTTTAAAATACCTAAAGATTACGCCGATGAGATTATGGAGCTTTTTGCAGATGATAACCTAAATGTAGATGATTTTAAGCAAAAATATTTAGAGATTAAAGAAAAGATAGAAACTAAAAGAAACAAAGCAAAAGAAATAGATGAAGAACAAACTAAAGAAAAACCATTCGAAGCCATAGAAGTAAAAGGCACTAGCACTCGTGAAAGTATGGAAGAAATACTTAGTAAAATGGATATTCAAAATATCAAAA
>NZ_JACGAR010000080.1:0-552 GCF_020137585.1 Campylobacter sp. RM12654 | reverse complement strand
GGAAGATTAAGTTTTTCATCAACTAATGGTAAAGACATAGTTGTAGAAGCTACTAGAGATTATACTGGAGCTGATGGTAAATTGCATAGTATGGATGTTACAAGTGCAATAGGCTATGATAAAAATGTTTCTGAAAAAACAGTTAGCTTAAGAGAAACTAATGCTACTATAGATAGAGAAACAGCAGATGCAATGGGCTTTAATGCTAATGATTGGCAAGCAACTGATGCAGGAGATAATAAGAATGGTTATGCTGCAGGTGTAATGACATTAAAAGGCGCACAAGCAATGATGAATATTGCTGAATCAGCTCAAAAAGCTCTTGAAGCAATTAGAAGTGACCTTGGTTCTGTCCAAAATCAACTTGTTTCAACTGTTAATAATATTTCAGTTACTCAAGTAAATGTTAAATCAGCTGAAAGTAATATTAGAGATGTTGACTTTGCATCTGAGAGCGCTACATTTAGTAAACACCAAATCCTAGCTCAATCAGGTGTATATGCAATGAGCCAAGCAAATGCTGTTCAACAAAACGTAATGAGATTATTACAA
>NZ_JACGAR010000079.1:0-560 GCF_020137585.1 Campylobacter sp. RM12654 | reverse complement strand
AGGTTCAGAAAACGGAATTATTAATATTAAGCCAAGTGAAGATACAAATAAAGTTCCAAGTGTTGATAATACTACAAATGGAAATACTAGTGATTCAGAAAACGGAATTATTAATATTAAGCCAAGTGAAGAAACAGATAATACACAAAACAAATCTGCTTTAGAATTTAAAGTATTCCAAGGCGATGAAGATGGATATTTCAACAACTTAACTGAAATTCCAAATGGTGGTAGAACATTTGATACTACTCCAACATTTATAGGTAAATCAGTTGCTAATGATACTTTAGTATTATTATTTGTAAAACCAAATAATGCTACAGGTAAAGATGAAGTAATTATGAAAGAATTCCAAGCTGCACCAGATGGAACATTCAAATATACTCCTGATTTAACAAACAGAGTAGATGGTAGTGGTTGGGAAGTTGGAACATATAAAGTATATTTATCAAGCTTAAAAATAGGAGAAATGAAAGAATACTCATTTAGTTTAGATTTAAATACAGCTAAAGATGAAGTGGTTAATAATACAACAACTCCTGAAGTAATTGTTCCAAGTG
>NZ_JACGAR010000078.1:0-644 GCF_020137585.1 Campylobacter sp. RM12654 | reverse complement strand
AGGCCACTTGCTGCTGCTTTTTCTCTTGATTGTTCGTAAAAATATTTAATCCATTCATTTGCAGTTTTACCCTCTGTAAAAGCTTGGTATTTTTCTTCGCCAAAATGCTTGATAATTCCACAAAAAATATCATAATCATTTCTTGAGTTATACATAGGCTTTATACATTCTTTCATAGCGAAGATATATTTGTTTGTATGTGCTTTAGTTATATCATTTCTTTCTATTTCAGTAGTAGCCGGTAGAACTAAATCAGCATGTCTTGCACTAGCAGTCCAAAAACAATCTTGAACTATAAAACTATCAACCTTAGCAAATGCTTTTAATTGTCTATTTCTATCTTGATGATGGTGCATTGGATTACCACCAGCCCAATAAATTGACTTAATTAAAGGGAAGGTCTTAACTTTGCCATCAAATTCATATTCTTTACCAGGATTTTCAAGCATATCTACTATTCTTGAAACAGGAATTACTTCGTTAGTTCTATTATCCCACTCCCCTTTATAACTAGTGCTTACACCAATAGCACCAAGACCTGGAAATCCACCAAATACATTTTTATCATCTGCTAATGTTTGACTATTAGCATTCATAGTTAAACCACCTGGAGTTGGAACCCCAGCATCTGAATAATGGTAGCT
>NZ_JACGAR010000077.1:0-644 GCF_020137585.1 Campylobacter sp. RM12654 | reverse complement strand
GCATATCATTATGCAGGTGGGTTACCAATTCCAGGCTCTCTAACTTTAAATGGTGCTGGAAGTGGAGCTACATTTGACACGAGCAAGGATTTTGCTGGATTTCCAGGAATTGGTGGTATAAGTGTTAGTCCATCAACTAAAGGAGAATGGAGCAATAGAGAAAACGAAGTAATTCCTGTTTCAAGAATAGTAGATATGCTTGAAAATCCTGGTAAAGAATATGATTTTAATGGAAAGAAAAAAGTATTTCCTAATATAAAATGTATCTATTGGGCTGGTGGTAATCCAATGCACCATCATCAAGATATAAATAGACAATTAAAAGCATTTGCTAAGGTTGATAGTTTTATAGTTCAAGATTGTTTTTGGACTGCTAGTGCAAGATATGCTGATTTAGTTCTACCGGCTACTACTGAAATAGAAAGAAATGATATAACTAAAGCAAATACTAACAGATATATATTTGCAATTAAACAAGCCATACAACCACTTTACAATGCGAAAAATGACTATGATATTTGTTGTGGTATATTAAAACATTTTGGAGATAACGCATTAAATGCCTTTACAGAAGGTCGCGATATGATGGGTTGGGTGCAATATTTTTATAATGAAGCTCGCGATAAAGCAAGTGCTACAGGCCT
>NZ_JACGAR010000076.1:0-663 GCF_020137585.1 Campylobacter sp. RM12654 | reverse complement strand
AAAGTTAGTCTTAGTATCGTTAGTTAAGCCTATCATTTCTTTTAAGCCTTCTCTATTAGGCTCATTGATACCTTCTTTAACACCTTTTAAAAATTGTATCATAGCGTGAGCTGCTATACCATCTTCTGCTTCTGCTTTATCCATAGTTTTACCTTTAGCTGCATCAACAAATACTTGTAATTTACTTACAGCATTATCTATTAGTTTATTAGCATCTTCTAATTTCAAATTATCTACTTGTAATGCAGTTAATGCATCAGATACTTCTTTAGCAGCACCATTGTTTTGAGCAGCATTAGCTTCAACATTTAAGGCACCTATTGCAGCAGCTTTTAATTTACCTCCAGCTACACCTGTTTCAAATTTAATTGTTCCATCAGTTTGTATTGCTGATTTAGCCTTTAAATATCCATCAGCTGCTAATCTTGCATCTTGTTCATAGTGAGCTGCTTGAATATCATCAAAATTATTTTTTGCATTTAAAACAGAACCTATCGCACCAGTACCAGCCTGCCCTGCAGTAGCATTACCACCTTTCCAAGTTGCAGCTAAACTAAAGTCCGCAGCCACTTCACCATTTTCACCTTTTAAGTCTGCTGCTTTATTTGTATAAAATGTATGTTTATCCGCTACTGCAGCTGCTGTTACTTGACCATCAGCACC
>NZ_JACGAR010000075.1:0-673 GCF_020137585.1 Campylobacter sp. RM12654 | reverse complement strand
CACTCTAAACAACACAAACAATACTTTAAATTAAAAACTAAAAAGCAATTAAAATCTCATTCTAAAAACAACCTTCACTAACTACTAAAAAGCAATTAAAAACACACACCATAATAAAACAATCTTAAACATAATCACTAAATATAAAAAGCTATTTTTATTAAAAGAATTTAAAACTTATAAATACTTTATAAAAACATTAATTATATTAACTCTTAAAAATATAACTAATATTTTATTTAATAGTAAAAACATAATTATCACTTATAATTTAAATTACTTATTACTATAAGAGTTATTTTAAAAAGATAATATATATGCTACCAAATATCACACCACTTCAATAAGCATTATAATTTGTATAAAAATAGCTTTAAACATAACTACAAGCTAAATAAGTAAAAATAAGTATTCTTAGATAAATTCAAATATCATTAAAAAATAAATATTATTTATAAGTTTTAATCTAAAATAAATACACAAGTAAAACCTAAAATCATACTAAAAACTACATATATTAAAAAGATTTAAAAAAACAATTTAAAAGATAGATAAAAAGAATAAAAATGGTGGGCCTAACAAGACTTGAACTTGTGACCTCACCCTTATCAGGGGTGCACTCTAACCAGCTGAGCTATAGGCCCTTAAGAAGTAGAATTATTGTTATCTTATT
>NZ_JACGAR010000074.1:0-714 GCF_020137585.1 Campylobacter sp. RM12654 | reverse complement strand
GCTTGTGCCTTTTACTTCTATGGGTTTTCTTTTTATATTCTCATCTTTTTCGGAATTTTCTTGTAAATATTTCTCTCCAAAATGTTTTTCATAACCATTTTGCTCTTTGTATAAATCAACTTCTAATTTTAAAGCCAAATAACCGATTTTAAATTCATCTAAATCATCAAGAGCAAATAAATCCATAAGCCTATCCATAAAGCCACCACTCCCACAAAAGACATCTCCTAGCTTTATATTGCCTTGAGAAAATCTGCTTAGATAAAACTCAGGCACGCTAGTATCTCCAAAATTTGTATCATTAGTAGCAAATCTAACGCCCACAATCTCGTTTTGCTTTAAAAACTCTAAAAGTTTTAAATCGTTTTTAATAAATGCTTGATTATAAATATTATTAGCTTTTGTATTTATTTGTAAAGCGTCTAGCTTAGAAAGAGCCTTTTTGTCATCGTTTTCGTTGAAAAATGCAGGGTGTAAAGAATTAATCACTTTTACCATTTCTTCAGCTCCGACACTCTTGCCCGTTTCTATCCAGTATTCTCGCTCTTTTTTACTCATTCCATAAAAAAGCATACCTTCCATAAACTCGCTTTCAAGCATAGCGTGAAGCTCTGGATGCTTAGATTTATTTACACCCAAAAGTATTCTTTGCGTATTATTTGGCTCATAAGTTCCACATTCATCTTGTGGAACATCTTTTAATAAATTCATAAC
>NZ_JACGAR010000073.1:0-715 GCF_020137585.1 Campylobacter sp. RM12654 | reverse complement strand
TTATTAAGTGTAATAACTCTAACCTATGCAAGCGTAGGTAAAATATCAGCCATTAGAGGTGATGCAGTAGTTATCTCAAAAGGTAATGAAATAAAAGCTTTATTAAATCAAGAACTTGATGAAAGCGATATTATAAAAACGGGAAACAATGCAAGATTACAAATAATCTTTAATGACAACACCGTTACTACTCTAGGTAAAAACACAAGCTTAGAAATAAAACAATTCTTATTAGATGGAAAAAACTCTAAAGTAAATCTTGAAGTAAGTGAAGGAAGCTTTAAGGTAATTACAGGAGAAATCTCAAAATTAGCAAGAAAGAATTTCTCTTTAAAAGCTCATACAGCAACAATTGGTATTAGAGGAACAGTGTTTGTAGGAGAAGTTGGACTTAATATAAATAAATTAGCTTGCTTACAAGGTGCAATAGATGTTAGATTAGGTAATAAAACTTCTTTAATTGATTCAGGAAAACAAATAAGCTTTTCAAATACTAAGGTAATTAAAGTTGAACCTTTAAAAGTAAATGATTTTTCTTTAACCAAAGCAAATATTAATGAAGATAATAAACCAGAAAAAATACAAGAAAAACAAGAAGATAAACAAAGCACTACAAACAATAACAATAAAGTAACAAGTATTACTTTAAGTAGTGATATTAAAGCTGAAAACACTAATTCAAATTCTAAAAATACTTTACAAACTAGTGAGCAAA
>NZ_JACGAR010000072.1:0-719 GCF_020137585.1 Campylobacter sp. RM12654 | reverse complement strand
GAAGTTAGTTTTAGTGTCATCTGTAAGACCAATCATATCTTTAAGACCTTTTCTATCGCCTTCATTTAAGCCTTCTTTAACACCTTCAAGGAATTTCATAGCTGCATAAGCAACCATTCCATTTTCTGCCTCATTTGTAGCCATAGTTTTACCATCAGCTGCATCAACTACTTTTTGAAGTTTTGCTAAGGCATCATCGATTTTAGCATTAGCATCTGCTAAACTAGCATGTTTAGAAGTATTTTGACCTAAAACCGCTTTTACTGCATCATTAGCATCTTTTAGCATATCTTTATATGTATCCCCACCTGCTGTGGTTACAGCGTTTTGTGCCCCAACAAATTCCATATTTAAAGCACCAATTTTTTCTGCATGAATAGCACTTAAGTCTATTTCAGTTCCATCTTTTACTGCTTTTTGTATAGCTTCAGTTGAAACTTTAGCTGCACCATCAGCTGCGTGTCTTGCTGCTTGCTCGTAGTAAGCATTTTTAACATCATCAAAATTATTTTTACTATTTAATATAGAATCTATTTGGTCATGCGCACCGGCTGTATCTGCATCATTACCAGCACCCTTCCAAGTTTTTTCTAAACTAAAGTCTACAGCTACTTCACCGTTATCACCAGCATTTGCTTGTGTTTTATTTGTATAAAACACATGCTTATCTGCTACTTTAACTGCTTCAGTTGCCGTAAAAGCTTTGCCAGTTGGATCAT
>NZ_JACGAR010000071.1:0-743 GCF_020137585.1 Campylobacter sp. RM12654 | reverse complement strand
TAAGATTATATGAGCTGTTAGTATATGATAATCTTGAGATATTGAATGAATGTGTATATCGTGAATATCTTTTATATTTAAATCTTGCTTTAATATAAATTCTTTTACTTCACTAATCTCAATGAATGAGCTCTCAAGTAAAATATCTAAGCTTTGTTTAAATAATGATATAGACCACTTAGCAATTACTAAAGCTATTAATAAAGCTAGTATTGAATCAATAAAATAAAAATCAGTATAATAAACAATAATCCCACCAATAATAATTGCAACAGAACTAAGTAAATCACTTAGCATATGAATTAGACTTGATTTAATATTTAAATTACTTGTATCAGCTTTCATTAATAATAAAGCACTAATTATATTTGCTACAAGTCCAAAGCAAGATACTATAAGCATAGTCTTTATATCTATTTTACTTGGGTTTAATAGTTTTTCAATAGCTTCATAGATGATAAATATAGTAAATATAGCTATCATAATAGCATTTATAAAAGCAGCTATTATTTCACTTCTATAATATCCATAAGTTTTTTTACTATCTTGTTTATTAATAAATATTAGTGCAATAAAACTTATTATCAATGCAAAAGCGTGTGTTATCATATGAAGTGCATCACTAATTAATGCTAAAGAATTAGCTAAATACCCATAAATTAATTCAGCAAACATTACTACAAAAGTTACTATAAAGCTTAATAACAATGCTTTTTTATTCTTAGTAAAATCATAAGAATGAG
>NZ_JACGAR010000070.1:0-780 GCF_020137585.1 Campylobacter sp. RM12654 | reverse complement strand
TTGATTAAGTTCTTAAGAACTTATCTAAAGCTAGAAAGTAAAACTTTTTAGCTTTATTGTTTTTATGAGTTTTTGTATTCTTATTTAGTGATTGTTTTTTAAAGCTTATTATTTTTACCTTAAATCTAAAAGTTTTTAATTTTTATAATTTTTCTTAGTGATTATTATCCTAAAGCTTTTATGCTTTTATAATCTTTACCTACCACTCAAAAAACTTTTTATATTTTTAATTTTCTTTTATCTTTTTTTACATATTCGCTCTCATTATTATTTGTAATATTTATGAATTGAAAAAGTTTTAAGGTAACTCATTGTATTTTTAGGTGTATTTGTAATAATTTTAAAAATAAAGAATTTAAACTAAGAATTTGATTTTAACTCCAAAAAGAACCAACGCTAGTTAAGTTAGTAAAATTGGTAAGATTTTGAATGTTTAACATTAAAAATTATGGAATTTAAATTAAAAATTTTGCTTGTAGTTTTAGTTTTAAAATTGAAATTCCTTTTTTAAATTCTTTTTTTAGTGTGTTTTCCACTCTTGAGACTATTATTTATAACTAGCAAATGAATTGCTAGTTATAAATAATAATGAGAGTGAATATGTAAAAAAAGATAAAAGAAAATTAAAAATATAAAAAGTTTTTTGAGTGGTAGGTAAAGATTATAAAAACATAAAAGCTTTAGGATAATAATCACTAAGAAAAATTATAAAAATTAAAAATATTAAAAACTTTTAGGTTTAAGGTAAAAATAATAAGCTTTAAAAAACAATCGCTAAAT
>NZ_JACGAR010000069.1:0-835 GCF_020137585.1 Campylobacter sp. RM12654 | reverse complement strand
TAAATAATGAAAATTAAAAAAGGAATTTAAAATAGGAATTTCGCTTGTTTGAAATACTAGAAAATACTTAAACAAACGAAATTTAGTGATTATTTACCTAACTTATCGCAACCTTTAAACATACCCTCTTTCTCTTTTACATTACTCATATCAAAATTAGGTTTATGCGTTAAACTAGAGCAATGATAAAACATATAACCCATATCGGTTACATTTAAAGTATTAAAACTTAAATGCTGATTAAAATTGCAACAACCATCAAACATATAATCCATACTTGTTACATTACTTGTATCAAAATTTAAAGGCTGATTGAAATTAAAACAATCATGAAACATAGCACCCATATCAGTTACATTTCTTGTATCAAAGTTTAAAGCTTGATTGAACTTGTAACAACGAACAAACATATTACTCATATCAGTTACATTTCTTGTATCAAAGCTTAAAGGTTGATTGAAATTGTAACAACTATCAAACATACAATTCATATTTACTACATTTTTTGTATCAAAATCTAAAGGCTGATTGAAATTGCAACAATATCCAAACATACTACTCATATTAGTTACATTACTTGTATCAAAGTTTAAAGCTTGATTGAAATTGTAACAATGACTAAACATAGAACGCATATTAGTTACATTACTTGTATCAAAGTTTAAAGGCTGATTGAAGTTTTTGCATTCCCAAAACATATAACTCATATTGGTTACATTTCTTGTATTAAGTTCTAAAGGTTGATTAAAATCTTTGCATGTACTAAACATTTGACACATATTAGTTACTTTACTTGTATCAAAGCTTAAAGGCTGATTGAAGTTTTTGCAAATAC
>NZ_JACGAR010000068.1:0-857 GCF_020137585.1 Campylobacter sp. RM12654 | reverse complement strand
CAGTAGAACAAAGCGTTCAAACAGCAGCAGCAATTGAAAGCGGAGATTTAAAAGCAAGAATTACTCTAAATCCTGCAAACCCACAATTAATTGAATTAAAAAATGTCTTAAATAAAATGCTTGATACTTTAGAAGAAAAAGTTGGAGCTAATACAAACTCAATTGAAAAGATATTTGATGAATATAGCCAAAACGACTTTAGAAATGAAATAAAAAATGCTAAAGGTAGAGTAGAACTTGCAACTAATATGTTAGGTAAGCAAATAAGAGATATGTTAAAAACAAATCTTGAAACTGCAAGAAACCTACAAGATAAATCTAAAATACTAAAAACAAGTGTTAGTGATATAAACGAAGGTGCAAGAAAGCAAGCAAGTAGCTTACAAGAAAGTGCAGCAGCAGTAGAAGAGATGAGTGCATCTATGCATGCAGTAAATCAAAAATCAAACGAAGTTATTAAAAACGGAGAAGATATTAAAAATGTTATTACTATGATAAGAGACATTGCAGAACAAATTAATCTACTTGCACTTAATGCTGCAATTGAAGCAGCACGTGCAGGTGAGCACGGGCGTGGGTTTGCTGTAGTTGCTGATGAAGTAAGAAAGCTAGCTGAAAGCACTCAAAAATCACTAACAGAAATAGAAGCAAGTGTTAATGTATTAACTCAAGGAATAAATGATATGAGCGAAAGCATTAAAGAACAAACTCAAGCAATATCTCAAATAAATGAAGCAATAAGTAGTATAGATGAGCTAACACGCGCTAATGTAGTAGTAGCTGATAATACTAATAAAATATCAGATGAAGTAGATTTAATGGCTAGCATTGCTGTTGAAGCTGTTATGAAGAATAAA
>NZ_JACGAR010000067.1:0-916 GCF_020137585.1 Campylobacter sp. RM12654 | reverse complement strand
GATGTTTAGAGATTGCTTTAATTTCAATCAAGCTTTGAGCTTTGATACATCAAAAGTAACTAATATGCGTGGTATGTTTAGCCGTTGTTCTAATTTCAATCAACCTTTAAACTTTGACACAAAAAATGTAGTAAATATGAGCGATATGTTTTATGATTGTGAAAATTTTAATCAAGCTTTAAGTTTTGATACAAGAAATGTAACTGATATGGGTGGGATGTTTGGTAGTTGTAAAAAATTCAATCAGCCTTTAAATTTCAATACTTCAAGAGTAAGTAATATGAGTTTTATGTTTAATAGTTGCTTTAATTTTAATCAGCCTTTAAACTTTGATACAAGCAATGTAACTCATATGAGTAATATGTTTTCTAGGTGCTGGAAATTAAATCAACCTTTAAACTTTGATACAAGCAATGTAACTAGTATGGGTGGTATGTTTTCAAATTGCGAAACTTTCAATCAATCACTAAATTTTAATACTAGTAATGTAACCAGTATGACGCTTATGTTTATGGGTTGTAAAAATTTCAATCAACCTTTAGATTTTGATACAAGCAATGTAACTAGTATGGATTCTATGTTTAGTGGGTGTAAAAGCTTTAATCAACCTTTAGATTTTGATACAAGTAATGTGCACGATATGGGAGGTATGTTTCATGATTGTAAAAACTTCAATCAGCCTTTAAATTTTGATACAAGCAATGTAACTGATATGAGTTATATGTTTAATAACTGCTCTAGCTTAACCTATAAACCTAATTTTGATATGAGTAAAGTAAAACGTAAAAAAGACATGTTTAAAGGTTGCGATAAACTAGAAAAATAAACTTAAATTTCGTTTGTTTAAGTATTTTCTAGTATTTCAAACAAACGAAATTCCTATTTTAAATTCCTTTTTTTAATTTTTATTATTTAC
>NZ_JACGAR010000066.1:0-999 GCF_020137585.1 Campylobacter sp. RM12654 | reverse complement strand
GCACTAGATACTATAAATACAAGTGCTATTACTGATATGAGTGAATTGTTTAAGGGTGGTGCTAGAAAAGACTTTAGTGGTATAAATACTTGGGATACAAGCAATATAACTAATATGAGTTCTATGTTTTATGGTTGTAAAAAATTCAATCAGCCTTTAGATTTTGATACAAAAAATGTAGTAAATATGAGCGATATGTTTGAAGATTGTTTTAGCTTTAACCAGCCTTTAAACTTTGACACAAAAAATGTAGTAAATATGAGCGATATGTTTTATAATTGCAAAAAATTTAATAAACCTTTAAAATTTGATACAAAAAATGTAACTGATATGAGTGGTATGTTTTCTGTTTGTAAAAATTTCAATCAGCTTTTAGATTTTGATACAAAAAATGTAGTAAATATGAGTTATATGTTTAGTAATTGCAAAAAATTTAACAAACCTTTACAATTTGATACAAGAAATATAACAGATATGAGTCGTATGTTTGCTTTTTGTGAAAATTTCAATCAGCCTTTAGATTTTGACACAAATAATGTAGTAAATATGAGTGATATGTTTTGTGGTTGTGAAAAATTTAACAAACCTTTACAATTTGATACAAAAAATGTAACTGATATGGGTGGTATGTTTTATAATTGTTTTAATTTTAACCAAACTTTGAGCTTTGATACTTCAAAAGTAGTTAATATGAGCCATATGTTTTATAATTGCAAAAAATTTAACAAACCTTTACAATTTGATACAAAAAATGTAACTGATATGAGCCATATGTTTTATAATTGTTTTAATTTTAACCAAACTTTGAGCTTTGATACTTCAAATGTAACTGATATGAATAATATGTTTTGGTGGTGCGAAAGCTTCAATCAAGCTTTAAACTTTAATACAAGAAATGTAACTGATATGGGTGGGATGTTTGGTAGTTGTTTTAATTTCAATCAACCTTTAAACTTTAATACAAGTAATGTAACTAATATGAGTTATATGTTTAGTTGG
>NZ_JACGAR010000065.1:0-1012 GCF_020137585.1 Campylobacter sp. RM12654 | reverse complement strand
TTAATAGAAAAGACTTTAGTGGTATAAATACTTGGGATACAAGCAATGTAACTGATACGAGTTCTATGTTTTGTGGTTGTAAAAAATTCAATCAGCCTTTAGATTTTGATACAAGCAATGTAACTGATATGAGTTATATGTTTGATAGTTGTTTTAATTTCAATCAGCCTTTAAGCTTTGATACAAGAAATGTAACTAATATGCATGGTATGTTTTTGAATTGCAAAAAATTTAACAAACCTTTAAGTTTTGATACAAGAAATGTAACTAATATGAGTAGTATGTTTGCTGGTTGTAAAAATTTCAATCAGCTTTTAGATTTTGATACAAAAAATGTAGTAAATATGAGTTATATGTTTAGTAATTGCAAAAAATTTAACAAACCTTTAAGTTTTGATACAAAAAATGTAGTAAATATGAGTGATATGTTTTCTGAGTGCATAAATTTTAACAAACCTTTACAGTTTGATACTTCAAATGTAATTAATATGGGTTGGATGTTTAGAGCTTGTAAAAACTTCAATCAGCCTTTAAACTTTGATACAAAAAATGTAACTAATATGAGCCATATGTTTTATTATTGCTACAATTTCAATCAGTCTTTAAACTTTGATACAAGCAATGTAACAGGTATGCAAGGTATGTTTTATGATTGTTTTAATTTCAATCAGCCTTTAAATTTTGATACGAGAAATGTAACTAATATGAGTGATATGTTTAGACATTGTTCTAATTTCAATCAGCCTTTAAATTTTGATACAAGTAATGTAACTAATATGGGATGGATGTTTAGTGGTTGCGAAAATTTCAATCAGCCCTTAAGCTTTGATACAAGCAGTGTAACTGATATGGATGGGATGTTTAGTGGTTGCGAAAATTTCAATCAGCCTTTAGATTTTGATACAAACAATGTAACAGATATGCATAGTATGTTTTGGGATTGCGGAAATTTTAATCAAGCCTTAAACTTTAATACTTCAAATATAGTTAATATGAGCTATATGTTTAGAGA
>NZ_JACGAR010000064.1:0-1053 GCF_020137585.1 Campylobacter sp. RM12654 | reverse complement strand
AATATCTTCATACTTAATCAATACTTGTAATTCTTCTTTACTCATAGGATGATATTTATTATCCTTAAATTCTATTTTAGAAATAATATCTAAGTCTTGTTTGGTAGCATTTGCTAATTGTTTCATAAAAATCCTTTCATAATAAAATAAATTGTCTTAATGATAGCAATCTGCAAAGACACACTGTGTCTTTTAAGTGAGTTTTAGAAAAATATCAGTAAATAATGAAAATTAAAAAAAGGAATTTAAAATAGGAATTTCGTTTGTTTTAAATACTAGAAAATACTCAAACAAACGAAAATTAAGTTTATTGTTCTAGTTTATCGCAACGTTTAAACATACCCTCTTTCTCTTTTACATTACTCATATCAAAATTAGGTTTATGGGTTAAGCTAGAGCAATAATAAAACATTTCACGCATATCAGTTACATTTTTTGTATCAAAACTTAAAGGTTGATTGAAATTATAACAATCAGAAAACATATAACCCATATCAGTTACATTTCTTGTATCAAAACTTAAAGGTTGATTGAAATTAGAACAACCAGAAAACATATAACCCATACCAGTTACATTACTAGTATTAAAACTTAAAGGCTGATTAAATACACAACATCCATAGAACATACTAAGCATATTAGTTACATTACTTGTATCAAAGTTTAAAGCTTGATTGAAGTTTTTGCAATCACAAAACATACGACTCATATCAGTTACATTACTTGTATCAAAGTTTAAAGGTTGATTGAAATTAAAACAACTACCAAACATCCCACCCATATCAGTTACATTTCTTGTATCAAAACTTAAAGGTTGATTGAAATTAGAACAACCAGAAAACATATAACCCATACCAGTTACATTACTAGTATTAAAACTTAAAGGCTGATTGAAGTTTTTGCAATTCTTAAACATATAGTTCATATTAACTACATTTGAAGTATTAAAACTTAAAGGCTGATTGAAGTTTTCGCATTTGCTAAACATAGAATCCATATTAGTTACATTGCTTGTATTAAAGCTCAAAGCTTTGTTGAAATTGTCACAATTAT
>NZ_JACGAR010000063.1:0-1060 GCF_020137585.1 Campylobacter sp. RM12654 | reverse complement strand
CTAGCATACTAATTCCTAATAATAAGTTTATTTTTAAGCTAATGAATCAAGTTCTAAATTCATTTAGCTTTTTGTTTAGTTGTTCTGTCATCTCACTTAGATGATTTGCTGCTCCTGCTATTTCTTCTACGCTTCTTGCGTTTTCATTAGTGATAGTATTCATATTATTTACTCCACTTAATATCTCGCTCATATCTTTGCTTGTGCTTATATAATCATTTACAGTTGCTTCACTAATTTTTACAGCTTCACTCATTACTTTCCCCATTTCATTAATTGTATCTTGGGTATTACTTGCTACTTGAGTTAATTTACTAATTTCTGCTGAATTAGTGCTCATTTGCTCGCTTGCATCTTTAATACCTTGAACTATAACGCTTATTGTTGCATTTATTTCACTAAGGCTTTTTTGAGTTCTCTCAGCTAAACTTCTTACTTCATCAGCTACTACGGCAAATCCTCTACCATGCTCTCCTGCTCTTGCAGCTTCTATTGCAGCATTTAGTGCAAGTAAGTTAGTCTGGTCTGCTACATCGTTAATTATTTCTAAAATAGATTTAACATTATCAGCATCACGGCTTAATTGCTCAATCTTACTAGCTAAAGCACTTTCTATATCAGCACTATGATTTATTTGATTAGTTAATGAATTAATAGCATCGTTTGCTGATTTTATAAACTTACTTGCATTACTTAATTCATCTTTACCTTTAGCTGCACCAATTACACCTTTATCAAGGTTTGCTTTAGTATTAGTTCCTTTATTAGCTACTTCTGTAACTATTACACTACCTTCTTCTGCACGCTTACCTGTT
Organism: Campylobacter sp. RM12654; assembly: GCF_020137585.1. NCBI lineage: Bacteria > Pseudomonadati > Campylobacterota > Epsilonproteobacteria > Campylobacterales > Campylobacteraceae > Campylobacter > Campylobacter sp. RM12654. The sequence continues at coordinate 245 of NZ_JACGAR010000063.1, read as the reverse complement.
TGAAGACTTGTGTGGCTTAATTCATTTGCTATTGAAGCGTTTTCATTTGAGATATCTTTTGCTTGTGCTATTAGAATTCTTACTTTTTCTAAGAATATATTAATAGCTTTACAAGCTTGAGCTATTTCATCATTACCTTTATCATCTAGCTTTTTAGTTAAATCTCCATCTCCACTGCTAAGTTCGTTTGATTTAGCTGTTAGATTGTTTAGTGGGCGAGTGATTTGGAATTTTACGAAGATAAT
>NZ_JACGAR010000062.1:0-1257 GCF_020137585.1 Campylobacter sp. RM12654 | reverse complement strand
TTACTTATGCTATCTGAAGTTAATTTATCTAAATTTTTAAAAAGTTTATTTAGAGTTTTTACTAATTCTTCTGTATCAATTTCTGGAGATTTCTCCAATTCCAACCTTATATGCTTTACAACATCAGGGTCTAACGCTCCATACATACCATAAGTTAGCTTATCACGAAGACCTAAATTATTGTCATATAATGGTTTATAGGTCGGATCGTTTTCTAACTTTTCTTGAGCTAGTTTAAGATATTCTAAACTAGCCTTTCCATCTTCATAATAAGGTTTATTAACTTTGCTTTGATTATTCATATAAGTATTTGAAAAATTATTTACTCCATTAACCATCATAACAAATCCTTATACTTTCATATCAAATAAACTTATATTTTTTTGGCTGTATTGTAAAGCCACTTGCAAAAACTCTTCAAATGTTTCGTAATTATCTATATCTTTAGGAGCTTTTAGATTTTTACCACTTAGCATTTCATATAATAATTTTTGATATCGCTTCATAATACTTTCAAATTCTTTACCATCAAACCCATCTACATTTTGTAATTTTAATGAGCTAAGTTCTTTTGGCAAAGCTCCATAATTTAACCTATCCATAGGAGTAAATCTATCCTCTCCTATTTGCTTAGCATAATCAGTTCGCTCACCTTCTACCAAAAAATAATTACTACTAAGAGCTGCAATTAGTAAGCCACCTTTTGTATATTCGCTGTTTTCAGTTTTATAATGTTCTTCATGTGGATTCCAGCAAACTGAAGCAGAGTTTCTAAGCCATTTAGCGTAAATATTATCATCTCGTGTTTCATAATAATTAAAAACATTACCATCTGCACCAAAAATGGTTGATAATGAGTATGTGTCTTTGTGCTTTGAAAAAACATTAGAAAACTCTTTAGATTTAAAATAATTATTAAATTTGTCATCATTATCAAATATTTGAGTAACTTCTAAGGTGCTTTTTCTCATTTCATATAAATGTGGGGTGTTTGACAAAGTATCTTTAGAAAAACTATCGTTTGAGTTTAAAAATTCATCTCCTACAACTTGTCTTACAACATTATAAGCATTACCAACGCTTTTTGCTATATCAATTGATTTACAAATTTTATAAAGTGATATTGCATTTTCATTATGTTCTATTAAAGATTTTAAACTATCGCTGTGGATTTTATAATTATCCGGAATACCTGCTGCTTTGTTAAAATCACTTGTAAAAAAGCCATCTTTATCAACTCCGTATCCTAAAATAACT
>NZ_JACGAR010000061.1:0-1310 GCF_020137585.1 Campylobacter sp. RM12654 | reverse complement strand
GTAATAGAAAAGATTTTAGTGGTATAAATACTTGGGATACAAGCAATGTGTACGATATGAGTGAAATGTTTAGAAATTGTTATAATTTCAATCAAGCTTTAAACTTTGATACATCAAATGTAACTAAGATGGATTCTATGTTTTATGATTGTTTTAATTTTAATCAGCCTTTAAACTTTAATACATCAAATGTAATTGATATGAGTTTTATGTTTTATAAGTGCAAAAACTTTAATCAAACTTTAAACTTTGATACAAGCAATGTAACTAACATGTGTTTTATGTTTAATACTTGCATAAATTTTAACCAAGTTTTAAATTTTAATACTTTAAAAGTGATTAGCATGAAATCTATGTTTAAAGATTGTTATAATTTCAATCAAGCTTTAAATTTTAATACTAGTAATGTAACTGATATGAGTTATATGTTTGAAGATTGTTTTAATTTTAACCAAGCTTTGAGCTTTGATACAAGCAATGTAACTAATATGGATTCTATGTTTAGCAAATGCGAAAATTTCAATCAGCCTTTAAGTTTTAATACTAGTAATGTAACTGATATGAGTGATATGTTTGCTGAGTGTAAAAATTTTAATCAACATCTAGATTTTAATACAAGCAATGTAGTAAATATGAGTGCTATGTTTTATGGCTGTTATAATTTTAATCAGCCTTTAAGCTTTGATACAAGTAATGTAACTAATATGGATTCTATGTTTAGATATTGTTTTAATTTTAATCAGCCTTTAAACTTTGATACAGGCAATGTGTGTGATATGAGTCGGATGTTTAACAAATGCGAAAACTTCAATCAGCCTTTAAGTTTTAATACTAGTAATGTAACTGATATGAGTTATATGTTTTCTAATTGTTCTGATTTCAACCAACCTTTAAACTTTGATACAAGAAATGTAACTGATATGAGTAATATGTTTTATAAGTGCAAAAACTTTAATCAAACTTTAAATTTTAATACTAGTAATGTAACTGATATGAGTGGGATGTTTGGTGGTTGTGAAAATTTCAATCAACCTTTAAACTTTAATACAAGTAATGTAACAAATATGAATTATATGTTTAATAACTGCTCTAGTTTAACGCATAAACCTAATTTTGATATGAGTAATGTAAAAGAGCAAGAAAATATGTTTGAAGGTTGCGATAAGTTAGGTAAATAATCACTAAATTTCGTTTGTTTAAGTATTTTCTAGTATTTCAAACAAACGAAATTCCTATTTTAAATTCCTTTTTTATTTTCATTATTTACTTAAATAATTCAAAAAAGCTTTCATAAAACACAAATATTTTTC
>NZ_JACGAR010000060.1:0-1317 GCF_020137585.1 Campylobacter sp. RM12654 | reverse complement strand
TCATTTATGCTATCTGAAGTTAATTTATCTAAATTTTTGAAAAGTTTATTTAGAGTTTTTACTAATTCTTCTGGATCAATTGCTGGAGTATTTTCCCATTCTATTTTTCTTTGTTCTACAATATCAGGGTCTAACGCTCCAAATAAAGCTAGATTAAGTATTTCGCTTTTATCTAAGTTTTTATCATTAAAAGGATTGTAAGTCGGATCGTTTTCTAACTTTTCTTGAGCTAGTTTAAGATATTCTAAACTAGCCTTTCCATCTTCATAATAAGGTTTATTAATTTTGCTTTGATTATTCATATAAGTATTTGAAAAATTATTTACTCCATTAACCATCATAACAAATCCCTATACTTTCATATCAAATAAACTTATATTTTTTTGGCTGTATTGTAAAGCCACTTGCAAAAACTCTTCAAATGTTTCATAACTATCTATATCTTTAGGAGCTTTTAGATTTTTACCACTTAGCATTTCATAAGCTAGTTTTTCATACCAATTTAGTATTTTTTTATATTCTTTTGCTAATTCTTCACTTCTTGCTCTTTTAAAATCTTGTGATAATCTATTTGCTTCATCAGCTAAGTATTTTGGCATTTTTGAAATATCGCTTTGAGTTATTAAACCTTTTGCTACCATAGAATTAAGTGGTTTTGCGACATTTTGTGCGAATTCTTTATAATCTACAAATCTATCCCCGCCACTCATCTTGCCCCAATAAGTTCTCTCGCCTTCTACTAAAAAATGATTATTTCTTAATACGGCTATTAATATTCCACCACGACTTACATCTCCTTGATTGTTTTTATAATTATCGCCTTTAGCGTCCCATAAAATAGAATAACCTTGAGAAAAACTATCGCTATGCACGGGAAACATATCCATTTTGCCATCACCATCATAATGAAATAGTGTATCAGCACCCTTTATTCTTTGAAAATCTCGTGCATGAATATTCTTATCATTATAATCTTCAAAATCATATCTAGTTTGTAAAATCTTGCCTACACTAAAGGTACTATTATCTATCTCAAACCCACATGGCAAATTGTTAATATCTTCTTTACTAAAAAATTCTTTAGAGTTTAAAAAATCTTCACTTACAACTTGGCTTAAGACTTTATAAGCATTTCCAACGCTTTTTGCTATATCAATTTCCATGAATCTTTTACCTATTATATGAGCTTTATTGTTTTGTTCTACTAAAGATTTTAAACTATCGCTGTGGATTTTATAATTATCCGGAATACCTGCGGCTTTATTAAAATCACTTGTAAAAAAGCCATCTTTATCAACTCCGTATCCTAATACTTCA
>NZ_JACGAR010000059.1:0-1383 GCF_020137585.1 Campylobacter sp. RM12654 | reverse complement strand
AAGATAAAACTGAAGATAATACTCAACCTGAAGTTAAACCTGAACCAACTCCAGTTGTTCCTGAAGATAAACCAGTTGATAATGTTATCCCATCTACCCCATTAAACCCTGCTACCAAACTATTTACAGATATTCTTATTACTTCAATCAATGGTGATAATACAGCAGTTGATGATAGAGCAGAAGTTAGTGAAGGAAAATTAGTAATTACTGCTAAATTAGATGACTTCAAAGGTAAAGAAGGCGAATACACATTTACAGTAAATAGCAATTTAAACAATGCAGGTTTAGAGCAAAAAGTTACAGCTTATGTAAATACTAATGGTGAATTTACATTTACAATGGATTCTAATGTTGTAAATAACGAACAAGGAATGATTAAATTAAGTATAGGTAGCGTAAGCGATACAGCAAATATATTTTATGTTCCAGCTACTCCTGATAATACAGATGATAAACCAGTTGATGTTGTAACTCCAGAAGTTAAACCTGAAGATAAGCCAGTAGCTCCAGTATTTGATAAACTTGTTATTACAGAAGTAAATGGTGATGATACTATAAAAGATCATTCAGCAACAGTTGATAGCAATAGCTTAGTGCTTAAAGGTAAATTAGAAAATTATCAAGGCGTAGCAGGAGATTACGAATTTGATATTCAAAGTAATATATTAAATAGCGTTGTAAATGATATTAAGGTTGTTGGACACATTGATGCAGATGGCACATTTACAATCAATCTTGATGCGAATATTATTGGTAATAATATTGGTTTAATTAAAGTTAAATTTGAAGGTAAAGCAGATGTTGTTACTATATTAGAAGATGCAAGTAAAGAAGTAGATGCTAAAGTTGATGTTGAAATTGCAGGCAATGGTGTTAATGTTGAAAATACTTTAAATAATAATAAGGTTCTTACAATTAGTGGAACAATTAAACCAGTTGATGCTAATGGAAATGCTGTTGAATTTGTTGAAAATAAAGCTCTTGTTAAAATTAATGATAAAGTTGTTGATGTTACATTTAATAAAGATGGCTCATTTACAACTACTTATACTCCAGAAAAAGATGGAGAAGTTAAGGTAGAAGTAACTTATAATGTAAATGATAAAATAGTATCTGATGTTGCTACAACGACAATAGACACTACAGCTCCATTATTAGGAGAATTAACAGGAACTCCAGATTTAAATGGTAATTATGTTGTAGAAGGTAAAACAGAGCCAAATGCAGCGGTAACAATAAATGATAAAACTGAAGTAAAAGCTGATGCTGATGGTAACTTTAAAGCAACATTAAATGATGTAAAAGATGGTGAAAAATTAGAATTAGTAGCTAAAGATGAAGCTGGAAATATTAGTAATGTTGGCACAATAAACGCTAAGA
>NZ_JACGAR010000058.1:0-1430 GCF_020137585.1 Campylobacter sp. RM12654 | reverse complement strand
AATAAACCACTAAGATATTTAAAAAAACACTCAAAAGGAATTTAAAAACAAACTTTTAAATTCCTTAATCTTTTTTAGTATTTACTTACACTTTTAAAGCATACTCACTCATCATCACCAGGAGCTACTCTTTGTAAGTATTTTACTACTTGATAGTATTCATTCTCATCTAAACTTGCATTATCTTGCATAGATTTAATTGTGCTTGGCCATACATTTTTACTAAACTCATCATAAGCATGTAAAGCATGGCATATACCACATCTTTCTTCAAATAATGCCTTACCATCTTCTATAATATCTTTATTTGTAATCTTAGTATTATCAACACTAGCTACTATCTCTACTACTTCCCAAGTATTATCATAATCATCTACTTTAGTTCCTATTACTTTAACAGCATTAGCATCATCAAGATTTACACTATTTGATAAGACACCTAAAGTATCATAAATAGCTTTTCCGCCTTTAGGACGATAGCCTGTAAGTTTTATCTCACTTTTATTATTATCATTTTTAACTATATCAAACTTAGTTCCTATAATAATTGTTCCTATTGTTTTATTATTAATACTTAAAGGAGTGTTTTCTAAAGCATAATTATTAGCTAATAATGAGCTTGTAATTAAACTTAATAATATTAGTTTTTTCATTTTTTATTATCCTTATAAATGTTTTTATACTTATTATTATTTGTTTTTATTACTTATCTTAATAAGTATTTTTAAAGCCTAAAATATACTTTTAGGCTTTATTTAATTTATGCTTTAAACTTTGGTTGTCTAAATAAATCAAGTGCTGGAATTTCTTTAGTATATTTTTCTATTTCTACTAAAGCAGTTGCTTGATTACCACAAGCAAGTTTGCTACTTGGAATATCAGCTATAAGCACATTCACATCTCCGTGTAAGCATAAGCCTTTCTTATTAGGATTATACCAAGAGCCTTCTTGCATTCTAATTACACCAGGTTTAACATATTCAGTTACTAAAACACCACCTAGTATTTCCCCTCTATCATTAAATATACGAACTATATCTCCATTTTTAATACCACGAGCTTTTGCATCAATTGGATTCATCCATAAGCTTTCTTTTCCTTCTACTTCTTCAAAATCTCTTAAAAAAGTATTATTAAGTTGTGAATGTAATCTATACTTTGGATGTGGAGTGATTAGATTTAATTTATATTTTTTAGCATTGCCTAAATATTCAGCTGGTTCATAAAATTGAACTAAGCCTTTGCAATCATCATAGCCAAACTTATCAATCTTTTTAGAAAATATCTCTATCTTACCACTTGGAGTTCCTAATCTATTAGTAATTGGGTCATCTCTAAAATCTTTCATTTTTACGAAATTCTTAGCTTCTTCAGGAGCTTTAAATTCTACATAGCCTTTAGCCCAGAACTCATCAAAGGTTGGCATTGAT
>NZ_JACGAR010000057.1:0-1228 GCF_020137585.1 Campylobacter sp. RM12654 | reverse complement strand
ACTATTATAAAACAAAAAAAAAGGGAAGTAGAAAGGTTGCAGCCTCTACTTCCCTTAAAAAATCAAAAAAATAGGGGTATATTATGGCAGAAAATGCTAAAAATGACAAGGCAAGATACTGGGGATTTTTAGTTTATCCTGAAAGTGTAGCACAGGATTGGGAAGAAATTTTAAGTTTAAAATATGGTTTTGAGTGGGTTAGAAGTCCTTTACACGATAGCGATGTAAATGCAGATAATACGCCAAAGAAACCGCATTACCATTGCTTAATTTATGTCAATGGTAAAAAGTCTTACAATCAAATAAAGACTATAATGGACGAAATAGGAGCAACAGCTCCGCAAATAATCCATAATGCTAAAGGTAATGTCCGCTATATGCTTCATTTAGACAACCCAGAGAAAGCACAATACAAATTAAGCGATTTAAAGGCATTTAATGGCTTTGATATAGAAAAGTATCTCTTTAGCGAAAAAGAGCTAAATGAGAAGCGTTTAAAAGCGATTGCTGACATAATGGACTTTATAGACGAGCAAGGTTTAACAGAATTAACTGAAATATTAAAATACGCTAGAAAAAATGAGCCTTATTGGTTTGAGCTTCTTTGCACTAATTCGGCTTATATTGTAAATTGTTATTTAAAGTCAATTCGTTATCAACTTGAAAAAGGAGTAAAAACAAAATGCCAAACATAAAAAAACGCCCTACTGAAATTATGACAACAAGAGTTCCTAAAAGCTTGTTCCCCTTTTTTAAAACTTTAGAAAATCGTAATAATTATGTGTTACAGCTTATAGAAAACAGCCAAGAATACAAAGATTATTTACGCAAAAAAGCAGAGCAAGAAAACAAAAATCAACCTAGCCTGTTTTAAATCCCCTTTTTCTTTTTTTGGTGTATAACAGAATAGCAGATGTATATCTGCTAGTGAGCCTCGCAGAGATTTCGCCTTTTATTTTTTAAAAAGGTAACTTTTTAGGAAATAAAAGGCTATCCTGCAATTAATAAAAACACCAAAAAAAGACAAATATTTAAGACACTTTTTGAAGCTTATAAAAATTCTTTCTTGCCTATTAGCTATTAAAAAAAATTAGAGTTAAATTTGTTTTGTGAGCGGAGCGAAAATTTAAGCTTAATTTAATAATTCTATGTGTGTGTTACTACGACACACACACATAGAAGGTCGTTGGTCGTTGGGAAAAATTTGACTTATTTACTATAATGTATT
>NZ_JACGAR010000056.1:0-1470 GCF_020137585.1 Campylobacter sp. RM12654 | reverse complement strand
TAAGCGCCGCCACGTTTGTGTTAATTCTGAATCCCATAATTTTCTCCTTAAAAAAATAATTGTCTTGATTTCCTTATCAAGTTACAACTATATCGGTGTGCTAAAAAATAACTTTAGGGGTGATGTGAAAAAATTTTTAAAAATGTGATTGTGATGTGGGGATAGGTGGCTTTTTGTGATTTTTTCTGTTAGGAAAAAATCGTAAAAAGCCTTGTGTTAGCTCGTTTTTAAACGAGCTAACCGAAATGAATAGGATTTTAGAGTGTGAAATTTCACGGAATTTGAAATTAGAATTAGGATTTTGTGAAAAACTTGTGAAAATGTGAAATATTTGTGAAAAGTTTTGATGAAAGACCCACAAAAGCGGGGGGCGACCCATCCGCCCCTAAGATGTGATGAGATGTTATACAAAATTGATTAATATTTTTAAAAGCTTGCTTATATTTTTATAATATATTGATTGTCGTTTAAACCCATTGATTTTAGATTTATATTTGGATATTTATTTAGTAATGTATTTAAGTCATTATAAAAGGTGTTTTTAGGATTTATAGTTTGTAATAAATAAATTATTACATTTAAAAATGCAAAAATTTTTTGATTATTTAAATCTTGATTTTGAAAAAAGTCATTTTTGCTAGGAATTTTTAAGACTACGGCTAGAGTTTTATTCCATAATCTTGAATGATGTGCGCAAATATTTCTTACAAGCGTTGCTATATGTAACCAATTTACTAAAATAGATTTATTTATATTAAAAATATCAGAAATTTTCTTTTGCTCGTTTGTCTGCAATAATGCGTAAAAGTTAGATAAAGTGCCAAACGACATTACTTCTACAATTGCCCATAATGGTATTTCATTATAATTATCTAAAAAATGCTTTATAAAGCTTTCGTTAGAGCGTTTTACTTCCTTAAATATCGTATCTATAAGGCTTTTGTGTGTTTTAATGTTTTTATGATTTTGTGTAAAATTTAACTCACATAAATATCCTGTAGCACCAAAGGATAATGTATGGTAGTATGCAATTTGTGTTCTAAAATATAGCTCAATTGTCTGCAAAGCATTAGAAACTAGAGCTTTTAGCTCCATATCAAAATCATACAAATAAATAATATCCGTGAAATTAGTATTTTTAATAAAATTCTTATTATCATCATAAAAAGGTAAAAAATATGCACTTAATCTGTAATAATTTAAATTTCTTAATTTTTCTAAAGCAAAATCTTCATTTAAAATAGTTAAATTTTTAGATCTTAACAATTCTAATTGTTCTTGCCAAGTTCTGTGGGGTTTATTATATGTTTTTTTATCCATAATCAGCTTTCAAATGTCCCTAAGGGTTGCGCATTGTTAAGAGGCTCTTAGGGAACTGTCGGAAATATATTAACATTTTTTATTCTAATAAGTCAACAAAAATGCTGAAAAATAAAATAAAAATATTAATTTTTTACTTAAACAATCTTC
>NZ_JACGAR010000055.1:0-1598 GCF_020137585.1 Campylobacter sp. RM12654 | reverse complement strand
TGAATATTGCAAGCGATATTAAAGAAGAAGTAACTGAAATCATTGCAAAAAATGATAATTCTTTAAATACAGATAATGTGCCAGAAATTGCTCCAAATAAACCTAGTGATGATTTAGTTATTCCAAGTAATCCAAATACGACACCAGATACTCCAAGTAATCCTGATAATAATACAAGCACACCAGAAAATAAGCCAAATGATAATAATGTGGCAATACCTGATGTGCCAGTGATTAAAGATGAAAAAGAATGGACTAAATTAGAACCTTCTATACCTAATAAATACTTTGCTAATAACAATGTAAATAGTTATTATTACTATTCAGAAGATTTAAATTCTAAAAGTGCAGCAAGTCTTAATTTAGGAACTATGACACTTGATTTATATGGTAGAAAATTAGAAAACGATAAGAGTGTTAAATCTTTTGATTATTATACTTTAGATGGTAAAAAGAATACTCTTACTAGCAATAGCTACAATGTTTCTGATTTAGGAACTAAAGAAATCAAAACTCAAAATTATAACTTGCAAAATACTAGTCTTAATACGCCTAATGCTGAAAAGAATTTAGAATATTCATCAGATTATGCTAGTTTTAGTGCAAATAAAAATGAATTAAAAGCTCAATTAATTGGTATTAATTATGATTTAAGCAAATCAGATTTATCTCATTTTACAACTTTAAAAGATGATTGGAATAGTTTTAAAAGTGATATAGAAAAAAATAATCAAACAGCTATTAATTATTACTCAAATACAAATTCTGCCGCTGAACTTGATTTATCAAGAGGACTTTTAACTTATTATTCAAAAGAGCAAACTAAAAAAGATGGTAGGGATAGTGCTTATAATTTAAGATATTTTGTTATGAACCATAATTATTTGCAAATGCGTGAATATGATATAGAAGATTTAGAATACAACGGCTATACAATGAATTTTAAAGATTCTTCTGTTGTAGATTCAACTTCGGATCATTATAGAACTACTGCTTATGTCAATAAAGAACAAATTGAATACACTGCAAAAAATGGTAGTTTGGATTTAAATATTTTAAGTATTAAAGAAAATTTAAAAGGCACCAATTCTTCAAATTATAGAAAGCAATTAGCTGATTGGGATAATGAGAAAACTAAATTTTTTACAGAATTTTATACAAACCCAGCTCAAGAATTTTATTATGCTGATACGAAAAATAATTATGTTAAGTTAAAGCCAAGTGATTCGTATTTTGCTAGTTATAGTAAGATTAATGATACTTCTGATGTTTTATTTGAATTACAGAATAGTAAATTACTAGGAGTGTATAATAAAAACAATGTAATAACTAGAATAAATCCTCAAGTAAATTCAACTATGGATATTGATAATTCTCAATATAAATTAAAAATTGATAGCAATGAACTTGATAAGACTTCTATTAAATTAGAAACGGAAGCAAGTAAGGCTAAATTACAAATAGAAAGCAAAATAGCAAATGAGGATTTAAAGATAAAAACAGATGAATTAAAAAAATCTTTAAATATTTCAGATATAAATAAAAAGATTAATGAGATTAAAAATAAGTAAGGAATATATATGAGAAAACTTGTAATT
>NZ_JACGAR010000054.1:0-1647 GCF_020137585.1 Campylobacter sp. RM12654 | reverse complement strand
GGTAGGGTTCTATTAGAACCCTAATGCAAAATTACCATGCTCTTTTATAGCTTGCATATAAATATCATTTCTAATAGCTTTGTTAAGTGTTAAATTTCTAAGCCAAGAATTACCCGTAATAGCTCTAGTTTTACCAGTATAATAATTTACAGCTTTAGGATCATAACTATAACTATATTGACTTCCTATAAATTGAGGAATTTTTGTTTGAGTAAAAGAAATTGCCAACAATTCTCCATTCATTAATCCAATTATTGCTTCATTAAATGCATTTTTTTGCATATATGATGCATTATCAGTTTTTTTAAAATCATAACCATACATATATACTGCTCTTTTATCTAATTCATTATCACCAAACAATACCACATGATTTGTTTGCAATAAATTTGCACTATGAAATGTAGTATTGAAATAACTTACGATATACCCGCCATGAACTTTATTCATCTCTTCAGTATTTAAAACTTTAACACCTAATGAATTATCACTTATAGCACCTTTGCTAATATCTGCTAATAAATCATTAGCATTAGCACTTAAGCCTAAAATGGCAATTAAAGATAAAACTTTTAATGTTTTTTTAAACATTTTTTCTCCTTTATTTTGAAATGAAATCTCATAATATCTTAAGAAATTTTAAATAAAACTTAATATTAAAAATATTATTAATATTTGTTACTTTTTGTAATATTTTTAAATAATTCATAATTTTAAATTCCTTTAAAATTAATGGAATTTAAAATAGGAATTTAAACTTTTATATCAAATAAACTTATATTTTTTTGGCTGTATTGTAAAGCCGCTTGTAAAAACTCTTCAAATGTTTCGTAATTATCTATATCTTTAGGAGCTTTTAGGTTTTTACCACTTAGCATTTCATATAATAATTTTTGCATTAGCTTTTGCCACTCATCTTCTTTACCTATCTCATAGCGTTTTGTATTGTTTGGCTTTATCATACCCCAATCATCATCTGTGCGATACGGGTCAAATGGGTCGCTGTAGTCATGTCCCATTTGCTTAGCATAATTAGTTTTTTCACCTTCTACTAAAATATAATTATTATATAAAACAGCAGCTAAAAGTCCGCCTTTGCTATACTCGCCTTGCTCGTTTTGGTAGTTTTCTTTATGTGGGTCGTAGATAAAACTACATATACTATCTAACCACGCATCATAATTATTTATAGGTGGTTCTACTTTATGAAAAATATCATCTTGTGCAAACAAACCAGACAGATGATTACTCGCTCTATATTTTGAATCAAGCCTACAATAATCTGTCATTTTTACATAGTCTTGATAATCTTCTAATTTATCAAAAGTCTTTGTAATAGTTAAACTTCTTTTATCCATTTCAAAAAAATGTGAAGTTTTCCAAAGCTCATCAGAGCTAAAAAAATCCTTTGAGTTTAAAAACTCATCGCCTAAAACTCCTTTTAAAACTTTATAAGCATTGCTTGCACTTTTTACTATATCTATGTTATGACGCATTTTGTATATCGGTGGGTTTGCTTGGTTATTTTTTTCTACAAGGGAAAGCATTGTATCGCTGTGGATTTTATAATTATCCGGAATACCTGCTGCTTTGTTAAAATCACTTGTAAAAAAGCCATCTTTATCAACTCCGTATCCTAAAACAACT
>NZ_JACGAR010000053.1:0-1768 GCF_020137585.1 Campylobacter sp. RM12654 | reverse complement strand
TCATTTCAACCTTTGATATCCAAACAAGCTCTCAAGAGCTCTTGAAATATTTATTATTACTCTTTAGTGTGAGTTAAAGAGTATGTACTCTAGAAAGGAGGTGATCCAACCGCAGGTTCTCCTACGGTTACCTTGTTACGACTTCACCCCAGTCGCTGATTTTGCTGTGGGCGGTAACTAGTTTAGTATTCCGACTTAAAGCACAATCAACTCCCATGGTGTGACGGGCGGTGAGTACAAGACCCGGGAACGTATTCACCGTAACATAGCTGATTTACGATTACTAGCGATTCCGGCTTCATGCTCTCGAGTTGCAGAGAACAATCCGAACTAAGACATATTTTATAGATTTGCTCCACCTCGCGGTATTGCTTCTCATTGTATATGCCATTGTAGCACGTGTGTAGCCCTGGGCATAAGGGCCATGATGACTTGACGTCGTCCACACCTTCCTCCTCCTTGCGAAGGCAGTCTATTTAGAGTGCTCAGCCGAACTGTTAGCAACTAAATACGTGGGTTGCGCTCGTTGCGGGACTTAACCCAACATCTCACGACACGAGCTGACGACAGCCGTGCAGCACCTGTCTCTAAGTTCTAGCAAGCTAGCACCCTCGTATCTCTACAAGGTTCTTAGGATATCAAGCCCAGGTAAGGTTCTTCGCGTATCTTCGAATTAAACCACATGCTCCACCGCTTGTGCGGGTCCCCGTCTATTCCTTTGAGTTTTAATCTTGCGACCGTACTCCCCAGGCGGTATGCTTAATCCGTTAGGTGCATTACTGAAATGACTAGCATTCCAACAACTAGCATACATCGTTTAGGGCGTGGACTACCAGGGTATCTAATCCTGTTTGCTCCCCACGCTTTCGCGCCTTAGCGTCAGTTAAGTTCTAGCAGATCGCTTTCGCAATTGGCATTCTTAGTAATATCTACGGATTTTACCCCTACACTACTAATTCCATCTGCCTCTCCCTTACTCTAGAATAGCAGTTTTGAATGCAGTTTAATGGTTAAGCCATTAGATTTCACATCCAACTTACTACTCCGCCTACGCGCCCTTTACGCCCAGTGATTCCGAGTAACGCTTGCACCCTCCGTATTACCGCGGCTGCTGGCACGGAGTTAGCCGGTGCTTATTCTTACAATACAGTCAGTATTCTTCTTGTAAAAAAGGAGTTTACGCTCCGAAAAGTGTCATCCTCCACGCGGCGTTGCTGCTTCAGGGTTTCCCCCATTGAGCAATATTCCCCACTGCTGCCTCCCGTAGGAGTCTGGACCGTGTCTCAGTTCCAGTGTGTCTGATCATCCTCTAAGACCAGATATGCGTCATAGCCTTGGTAAGCCATTACCTTACCAACTAGCTGATACAATATAGCCCTATCCCTTACCGAAAAACTTTCCCACCCTAACTTATGTTAGAGCGGAGTATAGAGTATTAGCACTCATTTCTAAGTGTTGTCCTCTTGTAAGGGGCAAGTTAGCTATACATTACTCACCCGTGCGCCACTAATCCGTCTAGCAAGCTAGACTTCATCGTTCGACTTGCATGTGTTAGGCACGCCGCCAGCGTTCACTCTGAGCCAGGATCAAACTCTCCATAATTTAAATGATTATTTTTTAATTATGAAAAATTAAAAAATAAATAAAATAATGAAGTGAATGATTTAAAACTTATATATAAGAAAGTTTTAAATGGCTCTTGATCACTTGTTTAGATATCAAAGATTGACGTTGAAATAATTGATATATTTAAAATTAACAATAAAAC
>NZ_JACGAR010000052.1:0-1866 GCF_020137585.1 Campylobacter sp. RM12654 | reverse complement strand
ACTTAGAGATTGTTTTTTAAAGCTTATTATTTTTTACCTTAAACCTAAAAGTTTTTTATATTTTTTATATTAAAATTCTTTTGATTAGATTGTTAAAAATTTATAAAAATATTAATTTTTATAATTACCCCCCCCCATTTTGTTAGTAATTGATTAACCTTTATATATTGATTTTTAACTATAATAAAGCATTTTTCATTTATTTTTTAGGGGAGAAAATGAATAGAACTATAAAATTATCTTTAATAACTTTTATATTAGCGGGGGGGGGGTAATTTAGCTCTTGCTGATACTATTCCAAGCACTGCTATAAATTCTTTAGCGTATGCTAAAGATACTATTAGTAATGGCAAAACTATAACAAGCACTACCTATACAAATCCAACTGATATTACTCACACAGGTGGAAATATTAAATTAGGTAAAATTAATGAAACTCATTTTATAAGTAATTTAAATATTACTACAAGCGATACAAACAATAGATTAGAAATAAATGGTGATGTATATTTACAAAATATGAATATATCTAAAGTTAATCAAAATGGTAATACAAATTTTGGAATATTAATAGATAATAACAAAAAAACATCTAGTCTGACTATGATTGGTGGAAGTTTAACTAATGTTGCTTTAGATTTATGGACTGCTGGTTATAATGATTCTATTATATTAGATGGAGTAAAAATTGAAAATATTAAATATGCTCATAAAACTCCACAAAGTGGTAATTTAATTGTGTCTAATTCAACTATAAAAGATAGTAGTTTTAACAAAGAAACTACTTTTGTTAATTCTAAATTGCTTGGAAATATTAGTGGAAATATTGTTGTAGATAATTCTATAGTAGAAGCTACTTTAAATACGAATACTTTAGAAGTTATAAATGGTACTACAATTAGTTCTGATATTAGCAAGGTTAATAATTTTATTTTAGACAATTCTACTTTAACCACAGATTTAAATGCCAAAAATATTACCATTAAAAATGATGCAAAATACAATAATAAAAATATCACAGCAAGTGGCACATTGACTATTGAAAATCATCAAATTATAAATAACGATAAAGATAAAATAACATTAAAATCTAATGGAATTTCAACATATAAAGATAGTGTTATTAAAAATGCAGTTTTGGATTCAAATCTTAATAGGATTGATTTTTATAATACAAATGAATTAGATAATGTAAAAATATCTAATGATAATGCTTGGGATGTTACAAAACATCATATTACGATTCGGAATAATACTAAGGTTACAATAAATGATAGTGAGATAATTAATTCAGCTATTAATCAATCTGCTTCAGCAGATTTTGATAGTGAAGTGATTATTAATAATACTAAATTAGTAGATACAGGAATTGGGGCTTTAAATAAAAATGATTTATATACTAGAATTCCAAAATTAGAATTAAATAATGTAAATTATATAAATAATGTAGAAAATAGTGGGATTTTTGCAAAAGAAATTACTATAAATGGCGGATATATAAAAGCTAATAAATTATATGGAACTGATACTTTTATAGTTCCAGGAGTAAATGATATTTCAACTCAAGATAATACTAAGGTTATTATAAAAGGTGGTGCTATTATAGAAGCATTGGTTGATGGGGAAGAATTAGAGATATATAATTCAAAACTAACAGGAGATTCTCTTATTACCAATATAAAAACAGATAATAGTGAATTAATCGGCAAAATAGAAGCTACTAATAATATTGATATTAGCAATTCTAGTATCAAAGGTGATATAAAAGGTAGTGAATTAAAGCTTTTAAATTCTGATTTAAATTCAAATTTAATAGATATTGCAAATAATGTAATTATTGAAAATACTGAAACAAAAACCATCACA
>NZ_JACGAR010000051.1:0-1974 GCF_020137585.1 Campylobacter sp. RM12654 | reverse complement strand
AGGTTTTAAATATATAAAAGGTTGTTGCCGAAGTATTTTCATTCATTTATAGAATGTCAAAAGAAATGAAATGATTTTGGATTTATACAAAATCACTCTTAGTATAATTTATTTTAAAAACGAAATTGAATATATTTAAAGGTTTAAGGAATTTAAAAGTTGATTTTAAATTCCTTATCTAAACTAGCAATTTTTACACATATTAAAGATTAAATCATCAAATCTTTTCACAAGTCTTACTTGCTCGTCTAATTCTTCACAATTATAAAGCTCTTCGTATAAAGCTAAAATATCTTTAAATATACCTTCTTGCTCTTTTTTAATTGATTTTGCAATGTTTTCTTCTAATGATTTATTTTGTTTTAAATTCTTATTAAGCAAACATCTAATCGCATCATCTTTATAAAGTAATAAATGTATTTGTATAAATAAATTATTTTGCAATCTACCACTATTTTGAGCATTATTAAAGTTATTTTCAGATAATTTTTCATAAGAACTTAAAGTATCAAAAAACTGATTTGTTTTTTCTTGATTTTTATTGCTAATTTCTGAAACTTGATTTGAATATTCTAAACACTTTTTAACACTTTCTTTTAAAGAATTTATATTCAAATTAATAGTATTAGTAGCTTCTTCTGTATTATTTGCTAATTTTCTTACTTCATCAGCAACTACCGCAAATCCACGACCATGCTCTCCTGCTCTTGCTGCTTCAATTGCAGCATTTAATGATAATAATTGAGTTTGGTCTGTAATGTCTTTTACCATTTCAATAATTTTTGATATTTCATTTGTTTTTTCATTTAGACCATTGATTAAATCAGTAAATAAACCTATGTAATTTTGTAATTCATTTGAGCTTTTTGACAATTCTTTTACCATAGTTTGAGTAGTATGCGAATCATCTGCAATTTGCTTTGAAGAATTTAAAATGCTATTTAAATTAGTTTGATTTGTGCTTAAGCCATTTGTTAAAATATCAATTATACCTGAATCATTGTTGTTTTGTTGAACCTTAATACTAAGTTCATTTAAGCGTTGAGTTTCTATACTTTTTGCAATTCCTAAAATCGCACTTACTAAATTATCAGCAGTGCTTTTAAATCTACCTTTTAAACCTACACTATTAATATTTCTATAAGTTGCACCAGAAAAAGCAACCTCAATAGAGCTAGCAACTTCTCTTTGCCACACTTCTATTTGGTCTAACAAATTATTTAAATGATTTGCTAATATTGTGTATTTTTCGCCCTTTATACCAGTAACTCTTGATTCTAAATATCCATTTGAAGTTTGCTCTAAAACTTCTATAATTTTATTGAATGCTTCATCATTATTTTTATTAAATATACTCATTTTAGCCCCTGAATACCTATCATAAATTCGTTATAACCTTTATTTTCTTTTTTCAAAATATCTTCTATAATTTTCCAAGAAGCATCAACTCCTTGAGCTTTCTCAACTTCAAGCATTTTAGCATATAAAGCAATAATAACTTCTTTAGCTTTTTTACCTATTTTTCTTCTAACTGAATAATATCCTATCGTATTACCAGATAAATCATAAGATATGCTAATATTGGCAAATACCCAGTAATATCCACCATCAAATGTTCTGTTTTTTACGAAAGCATAAACTTCTTTTCTTCCTTTTAATTGTTGCCACAAGTATCTAAAAACAGCCTTAGGCATATCTTTATGTCTTACAACATTATGTGGCTTATTTAAAACTTCATTTTCTGTTGAACCTATAATTTTTAAAAAAGATTCATTAGCATAAGTAATATTGCCTTTAATATCTGTTTTGCTAACTATAAAGTCATTATCCAATAGTTCCTTTTCCATTTTTCCCCAATCTTTATTTAGATATTTTTGTATCAAAAAATAATTTTATAATATCTTCATTATTGTAAAATAGAGATATTATATTTTTGTAAATTTATTATCGTGAAATAAATTTTATTACTCAAAC
>NZ_JACGAR010000050.1:0-2398 GCF_020137585.1 Campylobacter sp. RM12654 | reverse complement strand
TTAAAAACAAAAATAAAAAACTTATCGTAATTTTTTATTATAAGCCCAATTCTAATAAAATTTAAATAGAAAAATAAAAACCTATAATTACCAAAATTTTTATTATTGCTTTTTTGCAAGACCTGCTTTTATGTCTAAATCACTAAGCTTATTTATGCTTTTTGTTAGATTATTCATTTTATCAGTGCTAAGCTTTGCAATTTTACCTAGCTTTTCTAATCTTTCTTGTTGGGTCTTTAGCTTATCAAATCCGCCTAAGGCTAACTTTAGCCCTAAGCCAAACTGCACATCCATTAAGCTCTCCTTAATATTGTTTATTTATAATGCCCCTGCGATGAGTTAGATGGCTACTAACTCGGGTAAAGGGGTTAAACTGCACTGATATCGCTACTTTGCAGAAAGCCTTAAGCATTAGCCAATGCCGTTTATTCGTTGGTTCCCCAAACGCCACCATTTATTCCCACTTTCTTTCCTGTGTAATAGATGTAACAATAGCTTCATTCTTGCTAGTCTTTTTAATAGCTAAGCGATAATAAGTGCCTAAATGACTAACTACTACTTCAGCCTGTGAATGTGCTTTTGAAAGTGTTTTACTTTTAATGTTTTTTAACATTTGCGGTATCATTGCATAATCATAAGATGTTATATGTTTTCTGTGCTTATGAGTAAAAACATTTTCCAAGCTTACAAATAATGGCAAGTCTTGTCCTAAAATATCACAATTACCTACTTTTAAAAGTTTTCCTTTATAGTTTTGCTCTTTCTCATCATTAAATACCTTTTTTATAGTGTTATAATTGTTTCTAACTTCTTTTATTTGCATTAAGCTTTCTTTTATCCTAGTATTAACTGCCTTATGTACCTCGTGAGGTAAGCCTTTTACCTGCTCGTTTAAATACTCTGTTAAGTTTTGGATTTTTTGCTCGTATGATTTTATACCATTTTTAAAGCCATCATCAGGGATATTTAAAAGCGGTGCTTTTTTTCCCGTATAGCCCAAATCTCTTGCTTCATCTTCACTTAATGCTTGAACTTTACACCTGCAATTAAATCCTTTAGGCGGATAATTATCATCCCAAAAATGGTCATCCTTAGGTAAAATAAGTCCGTGAAAGGCTTTATGACTATCTCTAGTTCTATTATCCATAATTGCTACATATCTTAAGTAAGGCTTATCGCTAATTAGTTGTTTTTCATATCTTGCAAAGCTATATACTTGTCTTAGGTTTTGATTAAAGACAACTTTTAAATGGTGTTTATAAAGTCCGCTAATGCTTTCTAGCTCTTTTACGCAATATTTAAAGCCTACACCATTAAATAAGCCTTTTTTAAGTATGCTATGCATTCTTTTAAGTGTTTCAATTTCATTTATCCCACTTATTAAAAATATGCGATTATATGCACTAAAGCGTAATTTATCTAAATCATAATCTTTAGGTAATTTATCATCAAAGTATTTAATTGCGTCTAAAGGGTTTAGTTTAAAAATATTGCTTAAATCATTCATCACTTAAGCCTTTTAACTAATATTTGTTAAAACTTAAGCTATTATGTTTTCTAGTTTGTCTTGTTTTATGCCTTAATTAAGTAGTTTATTCACAGCGTCTTCATAAGAATTTGAGTTTTCAAGGACTTTTAAAATTGTTCTTATAAATCCTTATCTAAATCATTACCCAACATCATTAAATCTATATTATCCACAGCTTATTTATTTCATTAAAAAAGCTTTTAAAAACATTATTTATCCTATAAAGGTATAAAATTAGTTTGCATAGTTTTATTATTTAAATATTTTAAACCTATATAAAACTTAATCCTACCCCCCCCCAACATAAAAACTTATATCCTAATTATGTTTTATATGCGTAATAAATACTTTTATATAATCAATCTAATTAATTTAATTACTTAATAAGCTTAGAATTAACTTACTCTAAAGTATTAATTAAGTTTAATTTTTATTACTTTAAATCACTAATTAAACTTAGCATAAAAACAATTACTTATCTTCTAAAAACAATCTAAGCCCTAATTACTGCAAAAGAATTTAAATCCAAATTTTATATAAGCTTAATTTTTAAATACTTCGTTTTTTAAAAACTTCGTTTTAAATAAACTTTATTGGATATAAACTTTGCTATACATAAACCTAGTTTTAAAAACTTCTTTTACAGACATTTCGTTTTTTAAAAACTTCGTTTTAAATAAACTCTATTTAAATAAACCTAATTTTATAAACACCTCATTTACTACTAATATTGCTTATTAAAGATAAAGATTTGATAGCATAAATAAGAAATTTGCTACCAATAATATTACTTAATTAAAATTAGAAAAAATAATATTAAATCGCAATCCTTCACTACCAATATTATTTTTCAACCACTCATATTACCTT
>NZ_JACGAR010000049.1:0-2411 GCF_020137585.1 Campylobacter sp. RM12654 | reverse complement strand
AAAAAATAAAAATAAATTAGATGATTTAAAAGATTTGGTTTTTATAAAAGATAATAAAGTATTTAATAAAAACTATTTAATATCAGATGAAATAGCTTTGTATTTAGAATAAAGCTAAGTTAATTAGAACTTTATTAAAGTTCTAATTAAAACTTATAGCTAAATCCTAAGTTTAATCTATATCCTGTATCAAACTCATTAGAAATATTCTTTGTAAAATCAGCATTAATGTCTAATTTAGAATTTGGTTTTACTAAAAATCCTATTTTAGCATTCAAGCCACTATCTTGGATATTGTTAAAACTGTTTTCTAAAAGAGCTACTACTTTACTTTTTGAAAGAGCATTTAGGTCTTTAAAGTATTGTAATTCAGTAACTAAGCTAAAGTTTTTGTTAAACTCAACCCCTGCTTTAACTCCTGCTTTTATACTAGCTTGAAGACCTTTTTTAGTTTCTATACTTGCATTAGTTCCTTTTAAGTCTAAGTCCTTAAATCTAGTAGCTATTAATTTAATATTAGGCTCTAAGTAATTATTATTTATACTAAATCTATGTCCTAAGCCTAAACCTATTTGATATAAGTCTAAGTAATTAGTAGTGTATAAATCAATCTTTTTAGCTTCAAATTTATTTTTTAATGTTACATAAGCTAAAGAATAATCAATAAAGCTTCCATTATAAAAATTAGTAGAAGCATAAGCTCCAAATGACCTTACATTAGTAGAAGAGCTTAAAGCTTTATTTATTTCTAATCTTGAAATATTTGCAAATACTCCATAAGTTAGATTAAATCTATCTAAGCTTATATTCTTATCTATACCAACGCTTGTACCTTTGTTTCTTAAATCATTATAATTAGTCTTTAAATAATTATATGAATTATTCACCCAAAAGCCGTGATTTTTAATATCATCTCTTAGATAAGTAAATCTATCATTTAAAATCTCTGCTTGATTTTTTGCTACATAATAAGGTGTATTAATTATACTTTTTAATTCAGCTTTTGTATTATCGTCTAATAATTCACTCATAAAATAATCTTTATAGTTTTTATTAATTAATTCTGTTGTAGTGTAATTAACATTGCCTTTACCATCAATTATTGCTTGGATTTCATCTTTGCTTAATTCTTTACCAGCTAAACCTACACTCCAAACTTCTTTAGTTCCATTCTCATCTTGCATAGTTGTATAATGAACTAGATTAGGTGATAATAATACACTTGAAATAGGTGTTGTATAAGTTACCTTAAAGAAATCTTCACTAACTACTTTAGGTGTTGTAGCTATTGCATCAGCTCTTGTAGAATTTGAATTAGTAGTATTTGAGTTGTTAGTATTATTAATAATTGCAATAGGAACATAGCCATTAATTAATAAGCCTAAGTTTGTATTAGAAATATTAATTATATTATTAAAGCCACTTGCACCATATCTTGCAATGATTGCTCCACTAAAGTGATTATATAAAGAAGTATTATATCCACCACCTGTTATATAAAATGTAGAATTAGTAGCGTTTAGATTATTTACTGCTAATTGCCCTACTATTTTTGAATTAGTTGTAGTTAAGGTATTAGCTCTAATACCACCTTTAATAGCTGATTTTTCTATAGTGTAATCTCCACTTGTTATTTCTGCTTTATCATATACACTACTAGCATTATCATCTTTACCTTTTAAAAATACTTTAGTATCTTTAGAGCCTTCATTAGTATTATTTAAGAATACATTTGAGTTTGTAATCTCTCCTTTGTTTGCACTAATAGAAGTTGTTTTTAAATCTATATTTTTAATTACTAGCTTATCATCTACTTTTATTGTTTGAGCTTTGATTTCATCGGTTGTTTTTTCGTTATCATTTTTAAACTCAATATTATTAGCATTAATATCTTTAAAGTCGTTCTTAGTAGTAGCTATTAGTTTGCCGTTTGTAACTTCTAAGTTTTTATGAAATGTATTATTATCAGCATAAACATCTACTGCATTAGTAACTGTTACATCGCCTTTAAAAGTATTGTTCTCTCCTTCAATCTTGCCTATACTTACATTATCTTCATAAAAAGCTCCATCGGTTGAGAGTGTTCCGCTACCTGATACTAGCTCTGATACTGTTGAGCCTTTTTCTACATTTATAAAGCCTTCGTTTTTTATTTCTCCTTTGATTTCTGAGCCATTTATTACACTTACTTGTGTATCTTTACTATCAATTACTATGCCTTGCTCTAATGTAGCTTTATCTAAGACATTGTTTTTACTATCGCCTGTAATAGTTAGAGTTTGTTTAAATATAGAACCAACTGCACTTATGCTATCAGCACTAACATTACCTTGAAAAGTGCTTTTTTCATCGCTTAATAAATTATTTGCAGTTATATCTCCACTAAAGATTGTATTACTTGATTTAAAGTC
>NZ_JACGAR010000048.1:0-2607 GCF_020137585.1 Campylobacter sp. RM12654 | reverse complement strand
ACTCATATTTGTAACTTTTGAAGTATCGAAGTCTAATGGTTGATTAAAGTTTTTGCACCCTACTAGCATACAACTCATATCAATTACATTTGAAGTATCAAAGTCTAATGGTTGATTAAATTTTTTACAATTATTAAACATAAAACTCATATCAATTACATTTGAAGTATAAAAGTTTATAACTTGATTAAATTTAATACAACCACTAAATAAACTACGCATATTTACTATATTTGAAGTATCAAAATTTAATTGTTGATTAAAATTCTTACAAGCAAAAAACATATAACTGATATTTTGAGCTTTTGAGGTATCAAAATCTAGTGGTTGATTAAAATTTTTACAATTAGCAAACATATAGCTCATATTTGTAACTTTTGAAGTATTAAAGTTTAAAGCTTGATTAAAATTAATACAATCTATAAACATCCCATACATTGTAATTACATTTGAAGTATTAAAGTTTAAAGCTTGATTAAATTGCTTACAACCATAAAACATATAGCTCATATCAACTACATTTGAAGTGTCAAAAATTAAATATTGGTCAAAATCTTTACAATTAAAAAACATAGCACTCATATTAGTTACATTACTTGTATCCCATTCATTTATCCCACTAAAGTCTTTTCTATTACTTTTATAAAATAATTCACTCATATCAGTAATTAAACTCGTATCAATATCGCCTAGATAAATATCATTATCTCTTACTAAGTTTTGTAATTCTTCTTTTGTGGTAGGCTTATATTTTTTCATAAAATCTCCTTTAATTTTGCTAAAGCTATATCAAATGCATTAGCTCTTTTTCTATCATAACAAACACTATTTTTACATTTAGGGCATTTAGTTGGTGGTAAATCATTTACACTTAGGCAATCGCTTTTATGAATTATCACCACTGAATACCCACAATCTTTACAAATAAACTTACTTGGCTTCGGTGCTATTGGCATTTATACTCCTTTAAAGAATTTGAAATTCCTATTTCAAATTCTTTTTATTTTTTATTTTTTCTTAGAACTAGCAAAGAAACTTAAAACTTCTTTACCTACGGCTAAAACGGTAGTAACACCAGCCATAATCTTTTCTTTGTTTTCAACAACAAAATCAACTGCTTTTCCAACACCATCACATAAGCTATCAAACCAGCTTTTTTCTATCTTTTCATCAGCTAAAGCTTTATAATCTTTTGTGGTGCTTGTTGTTTGATTTCTTGATGAATTAAAATTATTTGTATTAGGCTTTACTTTTTCGTTGCTTTTCCAGTTGTTTTTATTTTCGTTTATCTTACCTTTAAATACTGCTCTTTTTTTGCTGGGAGTATAATCAACGATGAAGTTAAGTAATTTTCCTAAATTATATGGGTTTTCTTGAATGCCATTTCTGCTCTTACCTGATGAATAATATATAGGCTCAATCCTTACGCTAGTTGTCTCATATATCCTATCACTAATTATCTTTACACTTTCATCAAGATATTTTATAAGCTCTTCTTCTGGATAAGGACTATCACCCTTCACCCAAAAATCTCCTTCTAAAGCTTGATCACACTTATTAAGTGCTATTAATATTCTATCTTTTGCGTTTTCTCCTAAGGCAGGGATTATTACATTAGTAATTAGATGATAGGTAGTGCCTAAATCACGAGTTTTTGCATCTACAATAACTAAAACTAAATCTATTAAAGCATTTCCTTTACTATCTTTTTCGTGAAGCTTTTTATTAATTTTTGCAATATGCTCACTATCTTTTATCCCATCTCCTAAACCTGGACTATCCCATAAAACAAGGTTTCTTCCTATTTCGTATTTTTTAATCTCCATTGTTTGTGGTTTGCTAGTAGTTCCGATTTCACTAAATTCTTGTTTGTATTCATCACCCATATTAAAAAGCGAATTAATAGTAGAGCTTTTGCCAACTCCTGTTCCACCTGTAATTAATATGTTTAGCTTTGTGTTTGCTAGTTTTTTGATATTTAGCTTTAGCTTAGTTTTATCTTCTTCATCTAAATCTGATTTGTTTAATATCTCATCTAATTCTGCATACTCTTCTTTAGATTCTTCTTGTTCTTTATAGTATTTCATAACTTCTGTTATATTAGGCATATCAGGTATTAATGCTGTTAAAGTTGGTTTTTGATAGTTTAAAATATCTTTTGATTTAAAGCTGATATGATATGCTTCTTCAATCAAAGCAGCTAATTTCATTCTGTTTTCTAAATCAAAATCTAAATCTTTTAATAAAATATCTAAATATCTTTTTTCAACGCATTTTGTTTCATCTTTTACAAATTGAAAAGCAAAATTATGAATACCAAGACATTTATCTTTTTCTTTAACAAAGTTTGAAATATTTTCTTTTAATATTTCTTTTTTACTTTCTTCTAGGTCTGTAAATTCTTTTAAAATTCTTTTGATTTCCATTTTTTTATCCTTTTTATTTTTAATTTTTAAATATTTGTGATTAGATAAAAAATGCTTTCTAAGTTCCTTTGAATATAAATGAGAAGTTTTGAATAAAATAAATGAAATTAAGTGATTTTATCTCTTGTAAAATCCCCCCCCCATAAAAGAAAAAATAACTTTCATTTATTCTCCTTTCTTG
>NZ_JACGAR010000047.1:0-2615 GCF_020137585.1 Campylobacter sp. RM12654 | reverse complement strand
TACCATTATTTAATTTGCTTAAAGATTTTACTATTAGCATCATCACATATACAATATAAGGGATAAAAACCACTATAAATACAAATAAAGCAATAATAGATGTCGTAACAAAACTACTATTGATTAAATTTTCTAACTCGTGAGTATTCTTATCAATCTCATCTAAATAAACACCTGTTCCAATCCATAAAGAATTTGTATTAGGTATTAATGCTACATAAGATAATTTTGGTGCTGTAATATCAGTGCCTGGTTTAGGGAAAGGAAAGGTTACAAAACCACCACCAGAATTAGCCTTTTTGCTTAATTCTTGAATAAAAAAAGTCCCATCAGGAGCTTGCATTCCCTTTAAATCTTGTCCTATTAGCTTTTTGCTAACTGGGTGAGCTACTGCTGTGGTATCTTTATAAACGAAAAAATACCCATTACCATTGTCAAATCTAAAATTTTCTATAGCTTGTGCTATATAATCAATTTTCTCTTTTTCACTCTGTAAATCTTTTAAATGAATTGAAAGCGCATTAATCATTGCATCAGTTGATATTTTTAATTTTTCTTCTATATCAACTTGCATAATTCTTGCTACCTCATTTGAATTAGCTTGAATTGTCTTTTGATTATTATTGTAAAATAAATAAAGCATCAAAAATAAAACAAACAATCCTAAAATAATAACAAAACCAAGTTTTGCTTTTATAGTTTTTAACATTACATACTCCTTTTGAAACTTTAAATAAAACATAATTTTAAAATTTAAAAATATAAATAATGTTAAATTTAATTAAGATTTTAGGAATTTCAAAATTGAAATTCCTTTTTTACTTATTTTGCTTTAGATTTGCTAACTTCTTGCATTTTTATATAAGGTCCAAATCTATGTTGCTCTATGCTAAAATCATCATCATAAGGAGCTACATCCATATCAAGTGGTTTTGTCCTTCTATCAGGAAAATCTGCTTCACGATTAGCCTTAATTGGTCTTGGTTTTGAATTAATATAAGCTGCTACATCAAAAGCTTCTTCATCACTTAAAGTAGCATCGCCTTTTGGCATATTGCCTTTAATATACGAAGCTGCTTTTATTAGTCTATACATTCCAGCACCTGTGTTATAGCTATCATCTCCCCATAAAGCAGGATATACATAATATCCACCTTTTTGCTCGTCATTTAGCATTCCTGCTCCATCTTCGCCGTGACAAGCTGAGCATTTTTCTTCATAAATAACTTTACCTTTTTTAGGATCAGCTGCTCTATTTAATAATTTTACTTGAGTAAGTCCTTGCCCTTCAACATTAGCACCTACTGGCACACCTTGGCTTAAATAGTGCATATAAGTTACAATTGCTTTCATCTCTACTGAATTAATAGGCAATGGCTTACCATTCATAGAGCGTTCCATACAGCCATTTATACGATTTTCAAGAGTAGCGACTACATCACCTCTAGCTAAGTATTGTGGAAATCTAGCATAAATTCCTACAAAACCTGATTCATAAGGAATAGTCCCGCCATTTGCGTGACAGCTGCTGCAAGATAAATTATTTCCTGCATATCTTTTACTCTCATCTTTTGCCTTTGGACCTATGTAATATGTGGTTTCATTTAGGATTTTATTTCCCAAAATCACTGCTTCAATATATTTTGAGCCTTTAGGTAATTTTTCTTCATCTAAATACCCATCATCATTCATAGCACTCGGCACTACCCAATTCATTTTAGCTTGTTTAATGCCTGTTTCTGATTTGGTTTTATTCACGCTTGGGTCTATCGCAAATGCAAAAGATGATAATAATAAAATCATACTAATTTTAGTTTTCATAACTTCTCCTTAAATTGATTTAAGAAAATGCTAGGATTTTTATGTGAATTTAATGTGAAAAATAAGCATAAAAATCGTAAAAAATTACAAAATTGTTACAAATTTACAAAAAATAAATAAAACTAAGAAAATTTAAAAAGATGAAGTATTAATTTTGATATTCTGTATTAAGTCAATTATAAGTATTATATTATTAAAATAAAAAACTAATATAAAGGAGAGAAAATGAGTAAAAAAATTAATATAATTATGGCTAGTGCGTTATGTTTTATATCTACAGGTTGCGTTATGCCAGAACTTTTAAATGTAAATAATGTTATAAACCATAACAACAATTCTAATACTAACACAGCTAAAATCATAAGAACATATCCTGATAAAACCATAGTAACTCAAGGAAATATGAATTATGGTAAAAAATGTGCGTTCAAAACAGACCCTAGAAATAATAAAGTTGTAGAAGTAGGCTATGTTATACAAGATGCGTGCTTGCCTGATTGGTGTAAAAAATGGTATGACAATGTAGATTTAGAACCTAAATCTGATTCTGATAAATTTCAAGTTGATACTTGCCATAGTTTTATAATATATAATGCGTCATTAGGATATAAATTGATAGAAGATTAATAAAAGATTAAATAAATTATGCCTTTAACTTTTTAAAGCATAATTTATTAATCAAAAAACTAAAAAATAAAATCTTTAAACCAACAATCAAATTCTTTTACACTTCATCTTTAAATACTTCTTCTCTTACATAAATTGTGCATTCTTCTTTTTCATCTAAGCTTCCG
>NZ_JACGAR010000046.1:0-2754 GCF_020137585.1 Campylobacter sp. RM12654 | reverse complement strand
TTTAATTTTCCTTGAATAATTTGCTTATAATAATTTGATTCCATCTCATCAACAATATCAGCGGAAAATTGCTTAATATTATTTTTAGCATTTGATATTAATATTGAATTTGGCTCTTCACATACTTGTTTAATAATTTCTGCTGTTTTTATATCATCAAAATAATTATCTAATAAAATAATATTTTCATTATGTTTAAAATTTACATTAATTGGGGAAATATTAGAAGCTATAATACTACACTCACAAGCAGCTGCTTCTATATATACTATCCCAAAACCCTCACTTTTGCTCAGCAAACAAAAACAATCAGCAAAAGAATAGTAATATTTTAATTCATTATTTTTTACACTATCAATATGGATTACTTTATCAAGCACATCTAATTCTTGAGATAATTTTAAATAATAATTTAAGTCCCCTCTACCTATATGTATCCATCTATAATTACTTGGTAAATGCTTAAGGGCTTTTATTATTGTTTCTAAATTCTTCTCATCCGACATTCTAGCAACTGTCAAAATATATTTAAAACCATCCTGAAACACCAAAGGCTTACCATCTAGTTCTTTGACTTTATAAAAATCTGTTAATTTTACTCTATCAGGTAAATAGTGCATTTTGTTTTCATTTACACCCTTTGCTATTAATATGTCTTTTACAGCATAAGAAGTATAAAAAACATAGTCTGAATTAACAACTTCATCATAAATAAAACTATCTCTTTTATCATGAATACTACAAACTACAGGAATATTATCGACCTTATTTTTTACTGCAAAAGTAGAAGCCCAGTACCCACCATAAGCCCTTACTAATTTTGGTTTTATAATTTTTAGCATAAGCTTATAAGTATATTTACTAACCCCAAAAATATACATTCCATGTTTATATTTAAAACCTTTTTCATTAGGGCTTAATAAAAATACGTTTTTAAACACTTTATTTGGATTATAATATTGCTCAATATTTGTCATACCTGCATTTTCAATAGTTTTTAAACTTTCTGATGGAATTACAACCAAACTATGATAATTATTTTGAATAATTTTTAGTATTTTTCTTTTTTTATAAAAATAAAATTCTATAAACTCTATTAATTGTTTTTTTATCTTTTTTGTCTTTATTTCTAAAACAAAAGATTTAAACAAATAAAGTAAACCTAATTTTTTCATTTTTTTCAAATATTTTTTATTGTTTGTTTGAAAAAATTTATTTTTATAATACCTATATAATATTTTTTTATTTTTTATAAATGTAAGAAATTGCTTTTTCAATCTACTTTTCAATAATTGATTTTTAAAAAAATACATAATTTTATTGTTAGTTTGCTTTAATATCTTCTTTTCTCTAATATATATAAACAAATAAAAGTGATATATATATGAATTGGTAATTTCTTTATTAAAAACATTAGGAAATTGCTCTTGTAATGTTTCAAAAAATATTATTGTTTTTTTAAACAACTCTATTTCTAATTTAAACTTTTCTATATTATCTACCTTAGTAAGAGATGTTGGATTGTAGTAATAATTATAAAGTTTATTTGGAATATACTTAAAATTATTAATAATACTAATTAAAACATAATTAAATATTACATCCTCATTAAAATTAATTTTTTTTACTGAATGATATTGAATAAATTGATATGCTTGTAAATATAATTTTTTTTGCAATAACATTCCCCACATAGTAAAATCAAAAAACTCTAATTGTTTTATACCTTCAATAACTTCATCATAGCTTTTTGCAATATTAAGAGATTGAGGCTGTGTTTTTGGAAAATCTATTAAGTTATATCCAAATCTTAAAACATTATAATTTTTATCAAAATTATTATAAGCAATCTCACAAGCATCAAGCTCTAATTCATCATCTGGGTCTAAAAACATAATCAATTCACTTGTAGCTACCTTTACCCCTTCAGCTCTTGCATGAAGTAATTTTAAATTTTCTTTATTATGAATAATTTTTATCCTACTATCTTTATTTGCATATTCGTATGCAATATCAATGCTTTTATCTTGACCTTTATCATCTACTACTATTATTTCTATATCTTTTAAAGTTTGATTTATGCAGCTTTCAAGTGCTCTTGTAATATATTTTTCAACATTATAAGTTGGTAGGATTATTGATATTAGTGGCATTTTAACCTTTCATATGATAACTTAACAAGCTTTTGTTGCTTAATACTAATTAATTTTAGCTTTAAATATTTTAAAATATTCTTTTTTTTATAAATTCTTCTTGAATATGAATAATATTCAGCTAATAATTTATTTTTACAATATTCTGAATAGTTTTTATTAAAATCGTTCATTTTTGAAATATTATCTATAAGTTCTATTACCTTAAAATATGAATACTCTACTGCTTTATATTTTTCACTATCATAACTTTTAGTGATAGATTCTATATCTTCATAATATTTATAAACAATATTACTATTTAGCAATATCCTATTACAAATATTTGCCAAAACATAGCTTATTAAAGCATCTTCTGCCATTACCAGCCTATTGTGCTTTCCTATAATTTCAATCACTTTTAAAAATAAATCTTTTTTAATCACCCTAGCGCATATACTCCATATGCTTTTTTCTTGCATATACTCAATGTTACCTAGAAGCTTATTATCACGCTTGATAAAATAAGAACTTTGGTTATTTATAATAGAAAACGCACTAAAGCAAACCATATCAATATTAGATTTCATACTTTCTAAAGCAATATCACATGCGTTAAGTT
>NZ_JACGAR010000045.1:0-3582 GCF_020137585.1 Campylobacter sp. RM12654 | reverse complement strand
TAATTTTTCGCATTATAGCATACGAGTTATCAAAATTCTGTCCATATAATTAAAATTTACAATTTTTATAAATATTAATATCACTTACATTATTAGCTAACAATAAATCAGGTTTTATTGTTAGTCTTTTGCATCCTGAAAACATCTCGCTAATATTTGTAGCACTGCTTAAATCAAGTTTTATTAAAGTGTTTAAATGAGTGCAGTTTTTAAAAAATTTACTCACATCTTTTACTTTTTCAAGATTTATTTTAATATCATTATTAAGCCTTGTGCAACCATAAAACATCCCCCTAGCAGTCTTTAGATTAGGAGTTTTAAAATCTATTATTTGATTAAAATTCTTACAACTAGCAAACATATAATTCATTTTTTTAACATTTCTAGTATCAAAATACAAAGGCTCATTAAAATTAATGCAATTGGCAAACATCCTACTCATACTAACAACATTGCTAGTATCCCACTCGCCTACTCCTGTAAAATCAGCCCTATTACCAAATAAATCACTCATATCGGTAATTAATCCTGTATCTATCTCATTAAGCTTGATAGCTGGATTTGCAATTAAAGTTTGTAGTTCTTTTTTGTTTTGTGGAAAGTATTTAAAAGTTTGCTGTGATATATCTACAAAAGCTTTTGGCTCTATTTTGTCGCTATAAAAATTACTTTTATAAAACATTGATTTAAAAGCTTTATTTTTAAACTCCCATAATCCATCATAATTTTGTCTAGTTGAATACGCAAAAAGATTTCTAAAATCATAAATATTTGCAGTATTAATCATAGCCAAAGGCAAACTTTCATCACATACAAGTAGCATTAATTCGGCTTTATTTTTAGGACTTACTATGGCGTTTTTGATATTTAATTTTAAATTACTAAACAAAAACTTACTCTTATTAGCACATCCATCTATCATAGAATAGCATTCAAAAACTTTTAAAATATCAAAGTTAATTAAGCTAATGTTCTTTAAATCAAGATTATTACAAGCATAAAACATCTTATTTGCATATCTTAAAGAGCTTACATCAATTTCAAGTTTTTCGTTTAGATTTACGCAGTTTTCAAACATAGAGCTCATATCATTTACATTGCTAGTATCCCAAGTATTTATAAAGCTAAAATCACTCCTTAAGCTATCCTTAAAAAGCTCACTCATATCAGTAATTAAGCTAGTATCAATATCATGTAAATTAGCATTCAAATCATCGCAAAGTGCTTTTAGTTCTGCTTTTGTTTTTACTTTTATCATTCTAATTCCTGTTTTAAATTCTTTTTAATTTTATTAAATATATTAATTTTCCGAAACAATTTGTAAAATTCTTGCAGAAGTATTTACAAAAGTATAATAAGCCCCATTAACACGCTTAGATAAATCTCTAACACTATTGCAATTAAATTCATAAGTTTGTGTGCAACTACTACAATTATCAAACATACTAGAAAAATATTTCACTTTTTTAGTATCAAAATTAAGTTTGTGATTAAACTTAGCGCATCCACAAAACATAGTGCTCATATCTCTTACATTACTCGTATCAAAACTAAGGCTTTCGTTAAAATAAATACAACCATAAAACATACCAGCCATATTTATAACACTGCTTGTATTCCATTCATTTATTCCAGAAAAATCTTTACGATTAGTTTTATAAAACAAATAACTCATATCAGTTATTAAACTTGTATCAATATCTCCTAGATAAATATTTTCATATTTTACAAGTTCTTTTAATTCTTCTTTTGTTGCGGGTATGTATTTAAAATTTTTTTTACAAACTTCAATATTTAAAGTTTTTAAAAGTTCGTCACTTGCCTTAGAATTAGCAAAAGTATAAGAATTTACATTACTCCAGCTCTCAACCCCTTTAAAATCAGTCCTATCGCTATGTGTAAAAGCAAAATTAGTATTAGCTAATTTGCTCGTATCAATAAGATTTAGCGGTATGGTGTTATCGTTTAGGATAAACTCTAATTCAGAAGTATTATTAGGAAGCAAAATACCATTTAGAAAATTAAGCTTAAGATATCTTGTAATAAACTCAGCTCTATTAATACAACCAACTAACATTCCAGCTAATGAACTAAGATTTGAAACATCAAAATTATTAAAACTTATATTTTTTAAATCCAAACTTGTGCAATTATAAAACATCTTATCTGTATATCTTAAAGAACTCACATCAATTTCTAGCTTTTCGTTTAGATTTATGCAGTTTTCAAACATAGAGCTCATATCATTTACATTGCTAGTATCCCAAGTATTTATAAAGCTAAAATCACTCCTTAAGCTATCCTTAAAAAGCTCACTCATATCGGTCATATCACTCGTATCAATATCATATAAATTAGCACTCAAATCATCACAAAGTGCTTTTAATTCAATTGCTGTTTTTACTTTTTTCATCTTATTTTCCTTTTTAGCTTTTCTTCTCTATCTTTACGCTCTAAAACATTTATAGTATGATTATAATTATCATATAAAAAATACTTATGAAAGCCCACTACATCAAACCTATTCCCACCAAAAAACGATATAAAAAGTGCATAGCTTTTCACAGCATTTAACTCATCTTGAATATCTCTTAAAAATACATCTCCTATACAAAAATCACTTATAGCTAATAGGTTTGCTTTATTGTTGTATTCTCTTGCCTTTTTTAAACTTGCCTTTAAAACCCAATCTATATCATAACCCCCACTAGCTTTGTATTTTGATAGGGTATAAAGCAATTCATCATATCCGTGTTTTTTAGATGTTTTTATATTCTCTCCACTTCCAGCTAGAATTAAAATACACTCTTTTTTGTGTTGTTTGCATTCATTTATTAGATAATACCCTACCGTTTTAGCCACCATTTCAGGAGCTCCACTCATACTGCCACTATTATCAATAGCTATTATTAGTGGGCTGATTTTGCCTTTATCACTTGATTTATTTAGCCAAGTGCTAAGGGATTTTTCACAAAACTTAGCAAAAAATAGATTTTGGGCTAGCTCGTCATTTAGCAAGGCAAACTCACTTGGCAAGGCGTTTTTAAGTATATCAGAGCTTGTAATTCCATCTAATTCATAACCTAAATTATGCTTATCGTTTTTGCTTACTCCTATGCCAAAACCTTCGCAAATCATCTTGCAAAGCCTTTTTATTTCACTTTTTTTGATATTGTCATTTCTATATGAATGTGAGGCTTTTACTATGTCTTTTTCGCCACCTACGCCTCTATCGCTAAAAAAATCCTGCATTCGTTTTTTAAAATTTTTTAAATCTCGTTTTTTAGGATTTATTTGTGGTGTTTGAGTGCTTGAACTTTGCTGATTTTTAGTATTTTCTTGATTGTTATTATTATCTACATCACTTTCATCATTTAAAAACTCTAAAACTTTTAAAATCTCATTTAGTTCTTGCTCTAACTCATCTAATTCATCATCACTTAAAATCTCTTCTTGATTTTGCTCTTCGTTTTGTTCTTTAGAAATTTCTTGATTTTTGCTTTTATTTTTTCTTGGATTTTTCTTTTTACTTTTATTATTTAATTCTTCGCTATTTTTAGTGCTTTGATTTTCTTCATTTTG
>NZ_JACGAR010000044.1:0-3630 GCF_020137585.1 Campylobacter sp. RM12654 | reverse complement strand
TAACAAGTCCGCAACGAGCTACTTTCCCCATGCCAGTAAGGCGTAGTATCATCACCCACAATGTGCTTAGCTTCTTGGTTCGGGATGGGACAAGGCGTTACCACATTTGTATAATCACGGACATTGTTATTTAAATCTATTAGTATTTAATAAACTTAAATAACAATGTTAAAAGCAAGTAATTTAAACTCTTAAACTTACTAAAGTAATAAACCTTAGCAAGGAAGTAATGCTTATTTAAAGTAAGCGGACGGTCTATTAGTATTGGTCAGCTAAATGGCTTTCACCACTTACACACCCAACCTATCAAGCAGCTAGTCTTGCTGCGACCTTAAGAGAAGATTCATCTTAGAGTTGGCTTCGAGCTTAGATGCTTTCAGCTCTTATCACATCCGAACTTAGCTACGCTGCGATGCTCTTGGCAGAACAACAGCTACACCAGTGGTTCGTTCAACCCGGTCCTCTCGTACTAGGGTCAAATCTCTTCAATCTTCTTACGCCCACGGCAGATAGGGACCGAACTGTCTCACGACGTTCTGAACCCAGCTCGCGTACCGCTTTAAATGGCGAACAGCCATACCCTTGGGACCTGCTCCAGCCCCAGGATGCGATGAGCCGACATCGAGGTGCCAAACCTCCCCGTCGATGTGAGCTCTTGGGGGAGATCAGCCTGTTATCCCCGGGGTACCTTTTATCCTTTGAGCGATGGCCCTTCCACACAGAACCACCGGATCACTAAGACCGACTTTCGTCTCTGCTTGACGTGTTTGTCTTGCAGTTAAGCTGGTTTATGCCTTTATACTCTACAAACGATTTCCAACCGTTTTGAACCAACCTTTGTAAGCCTCCGTTATTTTTTGGGAGGCGACCGCCCCAGTCAAACTACCCACCAGACATTGTCCTACGTGAGGATAACTCACGCTAGTTAGCTACCCGAATAAGAAAGAGTGGTATCTCAACGATGGCTCATTATAAACTGGCGTCTATAACTCAAAGCCTCCCACCTATCCTGCACATTCTTATCCAAGTAGCAGTGTCAAGCTGTAGTAAAGGTCCACGGGGTCTTTCCGTCTTGCCGCGGGTAGGAGGAATTTTCACCTCCACTACAATTTCACTGGATCCCTCTTTGAGACAGCTCCCATCTCGTTACGCCATTCATGCAGGTCGGTATTTAACCGACAAGGAATTTCGCTACCTTAGGACCGTTATAGTTACGGCCGCCGTTTACTCGGGCTTCGATCAAGAGCTTCGCATTGCTGCTGACCCCATCAATTAACCTTCGAGCACCGGGCAGGCGTCACACCCTATACATCCACTTACGTGTTAGCAGAGTGCTGTGTTTTTGGTAAACAGTCGGGAGGGACTCTTTGTTGTAAGTTTCCTTGCCTTCGGAGTAAATCCTAATACAAGGCTAACCACACCTTATACCGAAGATACGGTGCTATTTTGCAGAGTTCCTTAAAGAGAGTTCTTCCACGCGCCTTAGAATACTCATCCCACCCACCTGTGTCGGTTTACGGTACGGGCAACATTATCTAAACTTAGAAACTTTTCTTGGCTCGACGGCATCAGCAATTCTTCCTTCCATCCGAAGACTTCAGAAAGCCTTTCAGTTCTCGGTCTAATGTTATACGGATTTGCCTGTATAACAACCTACTACCTTAGACTAGCACTTCCATCCGCTAGCTTGCTTAGCCCTAAGCGTCCTTCCATCGCACAATAATGTTGGTATTGGAATATTAACCAATTTTCCATCGCATACCCCTTTCGGACTTTGCTTAGGACCCGACTAACCCTACGATGACGAGCATCGCGTAGGAAACCTTGGGTTTACGGCGTTAATGATTCTCACATTAATTATCGCTACTCATGCCTGCATGCTCACTTCTATACGCTCCAACGCTCCTTACCGGTACATCTTCAACGCCTATAGAACGCTCTCCTACCACTTGCACTTAACTCTAATTACTTCTTGCTTATTTTAGCTTATGCTATTTTAAAGAAATATAACTTTAAATAAAAGCTCTTAGCTAAATAACTAGAGTTAAGTGCAAGTCTACAGCTTCGGTACTTATTTTAGCCCCGTTATATTTTCCGCGCAAAATCACTAGACCAGTGAGCTATTACGCTTTCTTTAAAGGATGGCTGCTTCTAAGCCAACCTCCTGGTTGTTAAAGTAACTTCACATCGTTTTCCACTCAAATAAGATTTAGGGACCTTAGCTGGTAGTCTGGGTTGTTCCCCTCTCGACGACGGATTTTATCACTCGCCGCCTGACTGCTGTGATTACACTATAAGTATTCGGAGTTTGATAGGGTTTGGTACATTGGTGTATGCCCTAGCCCATTCAGTGCTCTACCCCTTATAGCTACTACACAACGCTATACCTAAATATATTTCGGAGAGAACCAGCTATCACGAAGTTTGATTGGCCTTTCACCCCTATCCACAAGTCATCCGGAGCCGTTTCAATGGCCGTCGGTTGGGTCCTCCACTAGTTCTTACACTAGCTTCAACCTGCTCATGGATAGATCACTTCGTTTCGGGTCTGCAGCATCTGACTTATCGCCCTATTAAGACTCGCTTTCGCTACGGCTTCACGTTAGCTTAACCTTGCCAGACACCACAACTCGCAGGCTCATTATGCAAAAGGCAGTCCATCACCCTGTATTGCTACATAGGGCTCTGAATGATTGTAAGCAAATGGTTTCAGGTTCTATTTCACTCTGATCACCTCAGTTCTTTTCACCTTTCCCTCACGGTACTTGTACACTATCGGTCAGACATTAGTATTTAGGGTTGGATCGTGGTCGACCCAGCTTCAGACAAGATTTCACGTGTCTCGCCCTACTCAGGATACTGCTAAGTAAAGTAAAGATTTTATGTACGGGAGTATCACCCTCTACGCTCAAGCTTTCCAACTTGTTCTACTATCTTTGCTTAGTCTTTGTTGCAGTCCTACAACCCCACTAGTAAACTAGTGGTTTGCCCTCTTACGCTTTCGCTCGCCGCTACTAGCGTAATCTCTATTGATTTCTTTTCCTGTTGGTACTAAGATGTTTCAATTCCCAACGTTCGCTCCATATATGGTAATACATATCTCTATGTATTGGGTTGCCCCATTCGGAAATCTACGAATTAATGCCCCTTGACGGCTCCTCGTAGCTTATCGCAGTCTAGTACGTCCTTCATCGCCTTTGTCTGCCAAGGCATCCACCATTTGCTCTTATTAGCTTACCTTTGTTAATAATGTTATTAATATTTTTACAATTAATAGTATTAATTGAAATATATTTGCATGCATTATTGTTATTGTTTTTAGTATTACTAAAACGCATTACTTCCTTGCTAAAGTTTTTATGTAATTATTAATCTTAATCTTCAAGACGGAAAGCGTCTAAGCTGTGATGCTTAAAAACTTTTTCTTATATATACTTAAATATATGTAATAAGAAAGAGATTAAGTATAACTACCTTTAACAAGCTTATGAAATTGTTTTATATTACTTGCTTGTGACTCTTAACATTGATAAATAAAATAACACTAGGTTAGAAACTATATATAAACATAGAATTAAATTAAATAAAACCTAGAAAGAACATTTAGCTTAAATGCTCTGTTTAAGTTTT
>NZ_JACGAR010000043.1:0-4377 GCF_020137585.1 Campylobacter sp. RM12654 | reverse complement strand
TTTTTTAAAAAATTGAAAAAAATGAAAATAAGTGAAAAAGTTTTTGAGTTATTTGAAATGGACTAGTGGTAATTGATTGTTTAAAATACTTGGGAAATAAGGGTTTAGTGGAGTTTATGGTTATTAGGATTTATAAGTAAAGTTTATAATATAAATAATTATAAAAACCAAAATCCTATTTCAAGTTGTTTTAAATAGCTTTATTTTTAGTATTGCAATTAGAAATATAATTTAATTTTAAAGAATTTGAATTTGAAATTTAAATTTTAAATCTAGCAATATCTAAGATTTATTTTAAACTCCTGTTTTAAATTCTTTAAGTACAAACAATAATAGCACCTCGTTTTAACACGATTTTATTATCATTTTTCAACTCTTTTAAAACCCTTGAAATACTTTCCCTTGAGCTACCTACTACTCTTGCTAATTCTTCGTGAGTGATTTTTAATTCATTATTACTTGCATTATCTTTTATATATTTTAAAACACGATTTGAAAGCGGCATAAAAGCAAAATCTTCTAAAAATTGCATAATTTCGCTAAGTCTTTTAGAAATAATGTCTAATTTTAGTTGTTTAAATTCTAAATATTTTTCGCTTAATTCTTCTAAATCTTTGCTAGGAATTACCCAAACATTAGTGTTTTTTACAAACTCAATATTAACATTAAAACTAATATTATTTAGCACGCAAGAAGCTGATAATAAGCAATATTCATCATTTGATAAATTAAAAATATCAATCTTTCTAATGCCATTATCAATAAATATCTTAATACTTCCATCAATTATAAATATAAGCCCTTGACAATCCCATAAATCATCACCTTTTTTATAAGTCTTAAAAAGACCTTTTTCTAAACATTTTTTAATTAGCTCATTATTTGTAAATATAGAATTTAAAAAATCTTCAATCTTTTTCATTGTAACTTTATCACATACATAATTTTTAAAAACTCTTATACTTTATCAAAAAAAGGAATATTATGAGTTTAAATAGAAGGAATTTTTTAAAAATCGCAGGAATTGCTAGTGTAAGCAAGGTTTTTGCGAATACTAATCAAGAA
The DNA here is from genome assembly GCF_020137585.1 of Campylobacter sp. RM12654. Taxonomy (NCBI): domain Bacteria; kingdom Pseudomonadati; phylum Campylobacterota; class Epsilonproteobacteria; order Campylobacterales; family Campylobacteraceae; genus Campylobacter; species Campylobacter sp. RM12654. The sequence continues at coordinate 3,312 of NZ_JACGAR010000043.1, read as the reverse complement.
ACAATGGCAAAACTAATTGATTTAAGCCTTTGCGATGGCTGTGCTAATTTAGCAACACCTTTATGCGTAAGTGCTTGTAAAGTAAAAAATAAAGATGTTTTTCCTAAACCAATTAGCGAAATACCAAATTATTATCCACAAAAATTTTACGAAGATTATCAAGACAAAAAAGATGAAATTAATAGGCTAAATCCTTATAATTTCATCTATGTTGAAAAATTAAACATAGATAATAAAAACATAAATATCCCAAGACATTGTATGCATTGTGATGACCCAACTTGTCTTAAAATATGTCCTTTTGGAGCAATTAGCAAAGATAATTCAGCAGTTAAGATTAACCCTAATGTTTGTTTTGGTGGAGCAAAATGTAAAGATGTTTGCCCTTGGCACATACCACAACGACAAGCAGGAGTTGGGGCTTATCTTAAAATAGCACCTAAATTAGCAGGTGGTGGAGTTATGTATAAATGCGATTTATGTGCTGATATTAGCATTCCTGCTTGCGTGAGTGCTTGTCCTAAAAACGCAATGATATATGCAAATAAGGAAAAAATAAAATTACTAGCCCTAAAAAAGGCAAAAGAATATAAAGATTTAGCCAAAGATGATGGCACATATATTTACGGAGATAAACAAAACGGCGGAACTGCAACTTTTTATGTATCACCGATTTCGTTTGAAAAAATTCAAGAAGCAATAAGCACAAAACACGCAAACAACACTCAAGGAATAGCACATATGAAAGTAGATATAAATAACAAAATAACCAGTAATGACAAAATTATTAAAAGTGTTTTATTAAGCCCTATTGCAGGTGTTTTAGCAGGTGTTTTACTAAGGAAAAAAAATGAAAATTAAAAGACAAAGTATATTTAATCAAATAACTCATTTAGGAATAATGATTAGTGTTTTTGCGTTGATTTTTAGTGGTATTTTGCAAATGCCTGTCGCAAAAAGATATATGATTTATAAACTACCTTTAATGTCTTGGAGTGTGGATTATTATATTAGTTTGATGGTTCATTATATTTTTAGTATTAGCTTGATATTTTTTGTGTTTTTGCATATTACATATTATATTTTACGCAAAGATTTTTCAATGCTTCCAAAAAAAGGTGATATTAAAAAAAGCATAAAATTAATCTACGCAATAATTTTTAACAAAGAAGAAGAACCTTGCGAAAAATACCTACCAGAACAACGCCTTGCGTATTTAGGACTTGTAATTATTATGGCTGTTTTGATTATTACAGGGCTTATTAAAACTTATAAAAATTTAGCAGGAATTTCAATTAGTGAAAACTCTATATTTTTAGTAGCATTACTACATAATATTGGAATGTTGTTAATGATTTTTTGGATATTTATACATTTATTTGCTTTTGTTTTTAAGACTAATAGAGCACTTTTAGGTGCTATGTTTGGTGGAAAAATTGATGCTAAATATGTATTAAAAAGACATAAATTATGGCATGAAGGTGTAAAAGCCGCTAAAAAGGTCTTAAATATGTTATGAGCTTTACTGGAACTAAATTATAAATTTGATTATTTGTTTAGTTGAAATTGATACCGATGAAATATACTTAAGAAAATAAATTTTCATAATATAAAAATAAGAAAAATTAGTAAAAACAAAGGACAATTTTAAGCAAATTTGCAAGTATTAAACAAAGCCAAAAATTATTACTAACTTTACTAAAAAAGGCATAAATCATACAATCAAATAAAAATATTATATTTATTTTGTAATACCAAAATATAGTTTTAAGAACTACTAATATTTTAAGATTAAATTAAATATTTTCAGTTAGATAACAGATATAAAAAAGTTTGTCTATTATATTACTTCGTAATTATTACTATTATTAAATCTTTAAAAGAAAACTTTAAACAAACATTGATAAATTAAAGCTTGTGATGATTTATAAGAATTTAAATTTGCTTAAAATATAGTCTATTATTGTTTTACTTTTAGCTTTGATTTTACTCAAATCTTCAACCAAGAAAAACTTAGAAAATATAAATATATTCAAATAACGCTCAATAATAGAAAAAATAGCGATAGATATTAAAAAAATCGCAAATAATATAAAGATAAAAAATACAAAATTTTCATTAGCTAAATTCTTATTTGAAGTGGCAAAAATTATTGTAATAATAGCGCTAATAAAACCAAAAATAACACTCAAAGCATTGCTAAAAGAAAAGCCATTAATCTTGCTTTTTAAAATATAAAAAGCATTGCAATTGGGACATTTTAGACTAATAAATCCTAAATCTTTTTTATAAGTTAATTTTGAGATTTTACAAGAACAAATATCACACTTTTTATAAAATATATTTATATTTTTACTAAGATTAATCATAAAGTCTTTTAATTTGCTTAACCTAGATTTTTTAATTTCAATTGTTTCACTATTATCAAATAAAACAAATTTTGAAAATATAAACAATTCTAAATAACCATGAATGAATGAAAAAATACTTGCAATAATCAAAAAAGTTAAAAACCATATTGCTACTTGAATAATTCTGCTATTAATAAATTTATCCAATAAAGCAATAGGCACAATAGAAAGCAATGCACAAACCCAACGAGAAATATCCACTAAAGCAGCATCTATCATAACAAAAGACATTTTGTCTTTTGATCTATACAAGGCATTACAATTAGGGCATTTTAGACTAATAAATCCTAAATCTTTTTTATAAGTTAATTTTGAGATTTTACAAGAACAAATATCGCACTTTTTATTGATAATTTCCACTTTAATTTCCTTGTAACAAAATGTTTTATTTTATATCAGATAATACTTGTGATTTTATCACTAATTTAAATTCTTTTAGTTATATTTAGCTAGTTGTATCTTATTAATATTTGCTTTTTTACTTCATTTAAAAATAAGAATATTTCTTGATATTTTTTTGCATAATTAATATAAAAATATTTTGTTTAATATATTTAATTATGAAAAATTAATTCAAATAATTATATTAAAAATAAAAATGTGTATTCTAAACTACAACTCATTTTAATTCTTCTTTTAATTTATTTAAATAATTTGTATAAACATCATTAGAGCAATCACTTATATAATTGTCTAAACTAAGATAATAATTATCAACAAACATCCTAGCAAAAGAATCATAAATTCTATCAAAATCAGGATGCTCTGGGATTTTTAGCTCTCTAAAAGACATATATGATTTTGCATAGTTACAAGGCACAAAATAACCATAAATATCATAATTTATTAGCTTATCTTTGCTAAGTCTAGTTGGTAATTCTGAAGCTTCTTCTTCAAAGCG
>NZ_JACGAR010000042.1:0-4591 GCF_020137585.1 Campylobacter sp. RM12654 | reverse complement strand
AAGTGTGTTTTAAATTCAATCAACCATTAAACTTTGATACTTCAAGTGTAATTAATATGAGAAGTATGTTTGCTGTTTGCAAGAATTTCAATCAAGCTTTAAGTTTTGATACTTCAAAAGTAACCGATATGAGTTATATGTTTTTTAAGTGTTCACGTTTCAATCAAGCTTTAATTTTTGATACTTCAAAAGTAACCGATATGAGTTATATGTTTAGCGGTTGTTATAATTTTAATCAAATACTTGATTTTAATATTGTAGATTTTGTTAAAATGAAAGGTATATTTCAAGATTGCGATAGTTTAGAGCAATTGCCTAATTGGTATTGATATGTTAAAAAACATAAAAAGATTTAAGAATTTGAAATAGGAATTTCAAATTCTTATTTTTCAATTATCCTTGTAATATCGTTAAAGCTTGTAAATGTTTTTTAATATGATTTTCTTTTCTTAATCGTATAATTTATATAAAAATAAATTAAAATCGTAGATATTAAAGCAATAGCAAGAGTTAAAGTGCTATTGTGAATATCTCCTAATTTTAAAAAGCAAAATTTAAAAAACGCATTTAGAATACTAAATAAGGTAAAATAAAATAAAAAGCCTAAATCTTTCTCGCCTTTATAAAAATTAATAATATTTTTACAATAGATTTTAGTCGCAGATATACTAAAATAACTCCATATCATAAGCAACAACAAGCCTAACAAAAAACCTCGAGCATAAGCATCATCGTCATCTATAAAAAACCATGGCAATAAGTATCTTAATGGTATTAAAGTAAGTATAAAAGTATCCATATATAACATTAAAAAAGACCAAGAAATTACATATAATAAAACAATAAATATTAAAACTTTAAAGCAAGTTGCAACAAAAACTTTTATTAATTTATTATATATCCATTCTATCACATTAGCCCTTATAAAATATGCAAATTAATATAGTGAAATTATAAGAATTTAAATCTTAAAACTCAAAATATAAAGCACAAAAATACTAGATACTTTTAATTATTTTAGATTAATTTAAAAAATTGATAAATCTAAAGCTTTAGATAAACCCTCTAATATCCTAACACCACCTATTGAATTACCCTTGCTATCAAGTGCTGGCCCATAAACACCTATTCCAAATTCTCTAGGGACAAGCGATACCATACCACCGCCCACACCACTTTTACATGGAAGTCCTACCCTTACAGCTATTTCTCCTGATAAATCGTAAGTTCCACAAGTTAGCATTAAACTCTTAATCGTTCTAGCTATTTTTTTACTAACTACTTGCTTACCATCTTTAAGCCCATCATTAGCTAAAAATAATCCTAATTTAGCTAGGCTTTTTGTGTTAGCTAGTATTGAACATTGTTTAAAATAAACTTCTAAAGCCACCTCAACATCATCACTAATAATCCCATCATTTTTCATAAAATACGCTAAGGCTCTATTTTTATTGCCTGTTTTATTTTCGCTTTCGTATATTTTAGTGCTTAATGACGCTTCATTATCATCAGTAATCAAACGAAAAAACTCAAGCACTCTATTAAATCTCTCTTCAGCATTTTTGCCTTTAATCATAGAAGCAACTGCAATAGCACCTGCGTTTATCATTGGATTAAATGGCTTTTTATTGTTTGATGTTTCAAGTTTCATAATTGAATTAAAAGCATCTCCTGTAGGCTCAACACCTACTTTTGAGAATACATACTCATAGTCATTATCTAATAAAGCTAACATTAAAGTAACTATTTTAGAAACACTTTGAATACTAAACCTTAGCTCACTATCACCCGAGCAAAAAACATTATAATCCTTATCAATCACGCAAACTCCCAAAGCGTCTAATTTAGCCTTGCTAAGCTCTGGGATATAATTTGCCAATCTTCCTAATTTTGTATATTTAATATTATCTTTTACTAATCTATCTAACAACTCTTGCATATTTAAATCCTATAATTAAAATATAATTTTATAATTATTATAATATATCAAATTAAGGGGCAAAATTGCTTGATAGCATAAAATCATTTTTTATAAATCCTGATTTATTTATTAGACATTTAGCACTTAGCATTACTTTATTTGTAATTATTGTAATATATGGTTGCTTTATAATGTTTTTAAGAATTTTAGCAAATGATAAAGAGTATATAAATCAAGAAGCAAATGAAAAAATCAATCAAATAAAATCAACAAGCAAAATCAGTATAAATGCGACTTTTATGAAAAATAATTTTACAATATATTATGAATATTCAAAGATTTTTTGTAATTTCATCAAATTTTTATTTTTAATATTACTCACCTACATAGGTTTAGATTATTTTTATTATGCAAAATATGTTTATTCATATACTAGATATTGGAATTTACACGGGAGTTTTTTGGCATATTTTTTACCATTTTTAGCTTATTGCTTTACTATTTTATTAACTTCAAATATAAGAAAAAAACTTAAATTTATTAAAGAAAATAATTTTTTTATAATAGAAGATGAGAATAAATTTTTTATAGATGTGTTAGTTGTTATCAAACAAAACATAGCACAAGATAATAATTTTTATAAAGCTAGAATTGAAATTGATAAAAATGATATTTTGTTTAAATACAAAAGCTTTCAGCCTATTTTTAGCACTAGTGTAGCATTTTATACAGATAAAGTCATACAAGCTAACGAGCAAAATAAAGATATGTTAATAGAATTCATCTTAGGAATTTCAAAAAATACTTTTAGAGTAGCTACAAATCTAATAATCTATATTATGCAAGATTTTAAAATATATACTATTTATCAAACCAAAAATATGGTATTTTCAGTTCCATATAATGATCAAAAAGCAAAATTTAGCTTAAAAGTATTTTTTAGAAAAAACATTAACGAAACTTTAGAATACATTGTAGATAAAAATAAGCATTATGAATTAGATAAAGACTATATAAAAAAGCAACAAAACAAATAGTTTTACCCCGCAATCAGTCCTAACGCTTTTAAATCCATAATGATTTTCTTTGTTTATTTTCATTTTTATTGATTAATTTTTCTAATTTTTCTAAATCGCTTTTATTAAATTTATTAAAGGAAAGCTCATAAGATTTATAAAAAATCTTAAATCTTTTTCGCTTTAAAAAAATTCTTATAGTATTTTTAAAATTTGTTTTAAAAAAATAATATTCCTTAATATCATCATATTTTATTTTGCTAACTCCTAAGCCTTTTACAAATACCAAGTAATCTTCATAGCAAATCACTCTTTTAACACCACAAAATATAATTAAAGTGCATAATATAATTACTACGCCGATTATTTTATAAATAATTAATTCATCTTTTAAAAAGCTTACAATACTAATAAATGAAAGCAGCATTAAAAATCCAAAAGTTATATGAACTAAATCAAATCTTTTTGGATTAATCACATAAATCGCATTGTTTGTATCAACTTCTCTTAGTTGTAATATATAAATTACAAGGATATAAATAGCGATAAAAATCATAAAATATAGCCAATTTTCTACTACAAAAATAAGCGAAATTAAACTAAATAAAACAATAGCAAAAAATTTTGATTTATCATAAAAATACTTCATTGATAAAACAAAATAATGAACAAACATATAAACAAACATTAAAAACAAATAATTTTCAATAAAACAAGATTTAATTGCAAGATATATAAAAACAGCATTTATAAGAGTTAAAGTAAATATAATTATGAATTTTAAAATTTCTTTAATCATTTAAATTTTTTATCTAATAATGTGTATTTTACTTGTTTATCTTGATTATAAATATCTAAGATTTCTTTTAATAAATAAATCACTTCTTCTTCGCTAAGTAAATTATTACCCGCAATATCTATGATTACAAATATAGCAGTATCAGTTGATAAACGCTTTTTATGCACAAGAAGTATTTTAATAATATCTGTTTTATATTTTAAAATCCAAAATATTCTATTTGAATTTAAATCACAATCAATAAAAAAGCAATCAAGCTCTTTATTAAGTAGTATTGTTTTTGTGTTGAATATGGTATCTTGTATATTATATTTAGCAAGTGCTTCATTTATTTTATATTTTTCATAAATTTCGTTATCAATTTGTATAGTTTTAAAATCTAATTTAAACTGCGTATTGCCTATAAAACTTGATTTACTTTTAAAGAATTTCTTATATAACATTACTAATAAATAATAATACATAAATGGCAAAATCAAAGCTATTATTCCGCCTATTGATAAAGTCCAAATAGGAATATAAGAAAAACAAAACATAATAGATAAAAATATTAAACATAACTCTTTTGATATCTTGCTATATATTATATGAGTTAAAAAACATAAAGGTATAATAAATATTGAGCCTAATAAACTTCCATAAGGTGCTTGTGTGATTGATAAAAACATATAAAAAGTATCATATACAAAAAAAATTATCGTAAATAAAAAACAACAAATAGACAATATTACAATTGAAATCACAATTTTTATAATACTTTTTTCTATCATAAAATCTCCTTTTGTTTATATGTATTCTCCTAGCACTTCATCTATTATATATGCTTTAAATTCTTTATCATTATTTAAGCTTCCG
>NZ_JACGAR010000041.1:0-5876 GCF_020137585.1 Campylobacter sp. RM12654 | reverse complement strand
ACGAGCGTTTGAAATCATAAGTAGGTAGAAATACCGAAAAGTTAGTAAAATATCGGGCAACTGGCTTAGCCACCCCGATAAACTTTAACACAAACATACTAAATTTATTCCCTATCATCACAATAGTTAAAAAATTCACATTGATTACAAGCATTAAGACTAGCGCTACTATTTGGAAAAACTCCATTATCTAAAAGATTTTTCATATCTTTTACAACTCTTTTTAGCCTAGCAAAATCATTCGGAAAAATATTAAAAACCTTATGTTTTAGATGATTTGATGAGCATAAAATCACTCTTTTGCAAGGCTTAGCATAAATTTTACTAGCCATTTTTGCGTATGCTATTAGTTGCATTTTCGCCCCGTTACTAAGATTTAGATTATTACTTTGTTTAAACTCAAGTACCACCACCACATCAACCCCAACAAATAACATATCACAAACCCCACACAGCTCATCATCTTCTAAATATTGATTTTTATAGGCTTTATATTCGCTTAGCCCAAGTTTAGCAAATGTGCGACTTTTGAAAAGCTCATCTTGCTTTTTATGAAAATCATTGCCAAAATCTACATGCTTAGGATATTTTGGTGTAATATCACAAAAATTATAAAAATAAAATATCCTAGGACAAAACACAAACCGCCTAATCAAACTCGCCTTCAAAAGTTCCATGAAATTCCTATTTCAAATTATTTAAAATTCTCATTGTTTTGGTTGAAATATACACAAATTACTAAATACTATCAAAACTAAGTTGCTCTAAATCAGCCTTTTTATAGCCGTGCGTATAATCTAAATCTATCTCGCACCTACACAAAAATGCCTTATCCCCATCATCACAAAGCTTTTTAAAAAGCTCTTTTACCACCTTTATCTCGCTTTTGCTAAGCTCTCCATAAAAGACTGATTTTTGGATATTTAAAAGTCCTAAATCCTTTAGCTCTTCAAAAAGCTTTGTTCGTGATTTGTTATCTTCTATATCATAGCTTACAATATACACGCTCACCACCTAAACACATAAGAATGATAATTATTCGCACCGCACAAAAACCCACTAAGCTTATAAACTTGCCTTTGTATGATGCTTTCAAGACTTAGCTTTGAGTGATTATATGGCAACTTTTTAGCAAGTGAGCTAAAAATCTCATTTGAAATTAGCTTTTTACACTCATTAAAATCGCCCTTTAGCTGATGCCTTAGCTTGATGATATTTCTATCAACTAAAAAACTTCTATACTCCTCTCTTAAACTAACGATAGCTTAGCACTTCTTAAGCTATGAAGCACTCCAAAATATGGGTTTAACCCTGCGTTTATCACGCTTTTATAAATTATATTTAAAAGTATTGCATAGCCATAATTTAGAGCCTTATTTATATTATCGTCTGCATATCTGCCCGTGCGATTTAAAAACTCATCTCCTAAAAGCCTTGTTTGTCTAAGATAATCAAAATAAACTTTTGCTGCACTTCCTTCAATGCCAAAAATGCTATCTTTTGTCATTTTATAAGTTTTTAGCTCATTAATAAATGTTTTTAATTGCTCGGTGGTTTTTTGTTTTAGCAAATCATCTTGCAAATACCTTGAAAAGTATAAAATCGTGGAGCGTTGGTTTTTGATTTTACCTATGATTAGCTCTTTTGCTAGGGCTAGGTCTTTGCCGTTTTGTTCGCTTAAAATCTGGTGTTTTATTACATTTACGCTTTTATGCTCGTGTAAAGTGTGTAAAGCTAAATGAGATTTAAAATCATTAAAGAATATCTTAACCCCACGCACTCCACAAGCATAGGCTAAGTCACTACTTAGCCCTACACCACGAGATTTTATACTTATGGTTTTTAGGTTTTTAAGTGGATATTCTTTAATTAACTCTCCATCTTTTTTAACTACTAATCTAGCCGATTTTAGCCCCAAATACACCCCGTAAGAATTCACTACGAGATGTTTTAACATATATTATCTTTCATAGTTTGCCTATTTGCTTTTGAGGTTTGATTTGTTGTATATTTTAACCCTAAAACTTCAAAATTATCACAAATTATGCTAGCTTTATAATCCCTTGGCTTACCTAAAAACTCAACTAATTCAACATTTAAACACTCATCACAAAACTTCACCCATTTATCATTTTTATCATTTAATGCACTTTTAAAAATATCTAAATCATATCCTAATTTTGCCTTGTTAAAATGCACTTGCACCGTATGTCTAGCAGCTTCGCTAACTATAAAGTCAAGCTTTGAGATTTTTTCTGGTAAGTTATTTTTAATGCTTATTTTATAGATTTCTTTAGCATTTTCGCTAAGGTTTAAAATATCTAAAATATCGGCTATTTTGAATGGTAAAACATTCTTGCTATGATATTTTATACCTACAATTCTATCTCTATCAAAATAATTTTTTGTAGCTATGTTTTCATTTGCTAAACCTTCATAACCTGTATTTCTACGCACCACAAAACTAGCTGCACTAGCTACACTTAGCGAGTATGTAACACGGCGTTTGTTTCTAGATCTTTTTATATCTTTTTGATTACCTGTGTAGAAATTATTTATATAAAGCTTATGGATTTTTTCTACTTCATTTTTAGTTTTTACTTCATTTTTTACTAGGATTTCATAGAACTTTTCTATATTTGCACCATTATCTTTAGGCTTGATTAACTCGCCACTTTTAGCATCAAAAAATATATCTAAAACATCTTTTCTAACACTTGATACCAAAAACTTATCCAAAAATTTGATTTTTTCTAGTGTTTTTATATCTTTTGCCTCAAAACTTGCAAAGATTAAATCAAAAACTTTTTTGGTGTCTATATGAAATCTTACCGATTTAAGTTTTTTAACTTCCATTAATAAATCAAATTCTTTTAAAATATTTAAATGCTTATCACTTAAATATTTAGCATTTTCATATCTAAGTGAGTAAATCGTATCTTTAAATAATTGCTTTCTTGAAATTTTATCTTGACTTAATTCTAAGTACTTTTGGCTTTGTATATTTTTTATCTCACTTTCTTTTAGATAAATCTCACTGAATTTAAACTTTGGTTCAAACTTCACATTCTCATTTATAGATACCACCTTTTTATCCTTAATAGCACTAGCTATATAAAATACAACACTAGCATCTATACAATGGCTATGGCTTGATTGGATTTTTTCTTTTGCTATTTCTGGTAAATCAAGACTTAGCTCACGCCTAATAGCACTTGTTAGCTTACTATCAATAAAATTTACATTAATATCTAAATCTTTATTCTTTGTTAGAGCTTTTTGAACTATTAGTTTAGCAAGGCGTTTTTGAGTGCCATTTGTTGTGGTTTTTAATTTATCTTGTTCTAATAATTCCAATGCTTTAGCATAAAAGTTTTCTTTAGGCATAAAAAGTGCATGTCTAAAGGCAATTTGCTCATGATATTTTAGATTTTTATAATTTGTATATTTATCAGTATCAATACCTTCTAAAGTATTATTTATAAAGATTTTTAACTCATTTTCATTTGCTACACCGCACTTTTTGTATATATCATTTTTATATTTTTCTTTTAAATCAGTAAAATAAATATACCCATCACTTTTTCTAAAATTTTCGTATGATTTTACAGGTATTAAATTCGCTTCTGAGTTATATTCACATTTACTTCTTGGCAAGATATGATCATATTCAGCATTTTTGAGATTTAAAGACTCCCCACTATAAGGGCATATTACAAAATACTCTTTAGGCTTTCTTTTTACTTTAGTTTTTGTAAGCTCTTTTGCCGCGGTTTCAAAAGCAAAGGCATTTTGCTCTATATTTATACTTAATTCTTTAGTATTACTTAAATCCAAATCTTTTATAATCTCATAAGCAAGTCTATCAATATACATTTCAACCCTACCATTTATAAGCCTTGCACTATCCGAGCCAAATACCGAACACATAGCTTTTTCACCACTTGTTCTTAGTAAAGTTTGCAATGAGTGTTCCTTGCAAAGTTTATTAAAACCCTTAGTATCATCTAAGATTATATTTGCACTCTGAAGCAGTTGATTTATCATAGTTTTTAGCTTGTCGCTTTTAGCTACATTTTTAAATATTTCTTGGTTAGTTATTAATTCATAGGCTTTTTTATATTGCTCTAAAATCTTTTTTAATTCCTTATCATTTGTAGCCTTGTTATCTAATAAAGCCTTTTCGTCTTCTAAAGCTTTGTAAAAGGCGTTTTGATAAGATTTAGCCATTTCGCTAAGATTAGTTAAAAAACCATTTAAGGTAGTATTACCCTTAACTTTATTTTCTTTTTTATTTATAAATTCCATAAAAATATTGACATCATTTTCACTAAATCCATCAGGCTTAGCCCATAAAATACTAAGATGAGTATGTTTAAGGTTATTTTTATAAGGAGTATGACACCCACAAGGCTTTAAAAGTTTATTTGATAATACACCTTTTTTAGCCAGCAGCAATTCATCATAATATTTATTTGCAAAGTCTTGTAAGGCATCAAAATCACTATCATTTAAACATATCGTATCTTTAAAATATTTTGCATATTTATCAAAACTTCTAGGATAAAGCTTGGTATCTTCTAAATACCCATTAGATATATCTAAAAATCTTTGAAAAACCACTTTTAACTCATTTTCATCTAATTCATCGTATTCTTTTATAACGCCGTTCTCGTCTATAGTAAGGCTTGAAAAATTAGGATTTTCTAAAATATGTTTTAGGCAAGTTTTTAGCTTATTACCAAGCTTGTCTTTTAAGACTAATACATTGCAAGTTTGTGGGTTTTTATTATTCATTCTCTCATAAGGTGGAATGCTTATTATTGGGTCATTTTTACATAGATATTCATAGCTTGAATTTTTTAGGTTTTCTAACATTGTGCGTTTGTTTTCTAACTCTTTTTCGCCTTGAAAGGTAAGAAATTTTATATTTCTTATGCTTTGTTTTCTTAATTTTTCATCATCAAAAACATCATCAAATTTGTTATTAAAATACCTTCTTAAAACCCTTGTTTGATAATTTGATATATTACCAATAATATTTGCAAACTCATCAGCATTTATATTTAATTTTGAAATTACGCTTTCAAATTCCACACTTTTGCAAAGTTCTTTTATGTCTTTTATATATTTTTCTCTGTGTTTGTTATTTTTAAGCATTTCATTTCTAAGAGCTTCAAACATATCTGTAATAGCTTTTCTATCACTTGCTTTTATATTATAAACAAATTTATCGTTATCATATTTTTGCATTATTAGGCTAGTTTGCTTAGCTAAAAACTCACAGAATTCATCAGTATCATACTCGTTTGCAAAATTTGAAAGCCTTAATTCATAGTCATTTTTGTTAATGCAGTTTTTAAACTCATAGCTATCAATTTCGTTTAATATTTCTAAACTCTCATCGCTAATGTCATTTTCAAATTCTATATTTATATAATTAAACCCACGATTTTTAAGTAGTCCATATATTAGCTCAAGTTCGCTTTGGCTTAAATCTTTGATTTTGATTTTATTTAACAATTCATCTAAAAGCCTTCTAGCAAATTTTGACCTTTTTATACCCCTTTTTTGGTGTCTTTTGGAAGTTCTATCTTTTTTAAGGAAGTTAATATCGCCATCTTTAAAGATATAATTAACAGCGCTTTTACTTACAATCTCATCGTTTTTTATATCTACAATATAAACACCATTATTTTTAGCACCCATATCAATACTTACAACTTTTTTCATATTGTTTTCCTCTTATGATTTATTGTAAATATAGTAGCATATTTAACTAAAAATAAATGATATAAATAAAAAATGATGTAGGGGGTGGCTAAGCAAAGCCCCATTTGTAATACCCCTTTAGGTGTTTTCAAACTCTAATGTGC
>NZ_JACGAR010000040.1:0-5975 GCF_020137585.1 Campylobacter sp. RM12654 | reverse complement strand
ATCTCGTTTTTATTTTATTTTAAAAGGATTAAAAATGAATGCGACGATTTTATTCTCTCAAATTCAAGACAAGTTGCCTAAGAAAATAGGTGGATTTAAAAAAGCTCTTACAGCAAATCAAAATTACTCAAAACCAATTATGAGTAATGAAGAATTATTAAAAAAACTAGAAAGTTTAAGCGAAACCGAGCTTAAAGAAGTTGCTACAATACTTGAAAAAGACGAGCTTGATAGTCCTAGTGTATGTTTTTGGTTGCACAATTTCGTATTAGGATCTTTCGGTGTTTCAAGATTTAAGGTAGGGCATTTTAAAATAGGTATTATAAAATTATTAATTCTTATAATTTATCAAATAAGTTATATTGCAACGCTTTTAATTAGATTTGATCCACAAATTACTTTTATATTTTATTTATTAGTTTGTGCATTTTGGTTTATAGATTTATTTAGCATAGGTGTATTTTTAAGAAATAAAAACCTAGAAAAGGTTAATAATATCATAGACTTAGTAAAGGCAAGAAATGCAAATTAAGATACTTTGTATTTTTAATGAAAGAACATTCTCTCATTTTTAAATTTCAATAAAGGAATACCAATGAATAATCAATTGCAATCTGAACTTTTAAGCTGCATCAATAGTTATCCTAAAGATACTTTAGCAGTCACTTGTGACAATATAAGCGATTTTAATTTAAATAGTAATTTGCAAGATATTACTATTAATAGTAATGTTAAAATTATAAAACTAATACCTAAAAATTCGCAATATAATTATGAATTATTCAATAATGAATCAGGGTTAGAATTAGCAAGTGTTATTGATAAGAATATTAAACTAAATAATGACAATATAGTTACTACGCAAATGCCCAATATAACACCTACTAATAATTACAACAATGATTATAAAACTACTCAAGAAGTGCCTAATTATAATCATAATGAACCTAAAAATTCAATAGTATTTGAATATTTACCTGAATTTATATTTGGATGTTTAGTAGCAGCATTAATAACAACATTAGTAACTGTAATTTGTAAATTATTTCATAAAACTAATATTACAGTATATAGAGATTATTGTGATGCTATGTGCAGTTTATTAAATTACATAATAATATTTATTTTAATATTATTAGCATTATTACATTTGGATAATAAAATAGGAATCTTTCCTATAATATCTTGTTTATTTGCATTAATGCTAAGTCTATTTTACAACCTATTATGTTCAATTAGAACCAACAATGGTATATTTCGAATTACAGTATCATTTATTACTAAAATAATATTAGGTATAGTTACCTTATTCTATATACATTCATTCTTTTGTAAACCTAGAAGGTCTGATGATGAAACTACTTATGAATACCATAAAAGATGTAGGGATTATAGTAAAGATAGTCTTATAAAATCAACAATCTTACTAACTATTATGTACAACATTATTGAATATAGAGTATTTATTTATGATCCTAATAATATGGTTGAAGAAGAAGAGTATGATGAAGAATACTATGATGAAGATGAGTATAATGAATACGAAGAAGTTGATAATAAAAAATATTTAAAATAAGGATGAATAAATGAATAATTTAAACAACGAAATTAAAAAGCCTTTTATTGATAGTAAAAACTATCCTTTCAAACTAATTTATAAAGATAAATATTTTGAAGTAGTAGTCGGAGAAGCACAGACAAATAAGGGTGAATTATCAATAGGCATAAGGACAAATCATTTTCCTAAGGATAATTTTCACAATGATTGTTATTTTATTTTCCCATCGCATTTTGGCGTTGAGTTTTTAAAATTATTTATATTAGACAATAACCCAAATAATGAAAATATCTCTCAAGCTATTACAAAAATATTTGAAGATAATAGGAGTAACAATGAAAAAAAATAATAATTAGTTTATTTTTAAGCACATATTTAAGTGCTTTTAATTTTTCTTTTTTTGATAATACACCAAAATGCAATGATGAAGCAGCACTTAAAGCCCTAGAAGAGCTTATAAGAGAAAATGCTCCTGAAGTAATATTTAAATATGGCGTTATTAAAGCATTTCAAGATGAAGTAGAAAATACGATAATTAAAGTGCGAGAGTTTAAAGATTATGATTATTCATATAATGGTAATTTTGCTGAAAGCTACGCAGCAAATGCTTATAAACCCGTAATTGATTTATTGAATCAAATAATAAAATATGTAAGCAGTAATGTTAAGATGGATTTTTCTAGCTTTGTAACACTAAAAAACGAAGATGATAGAGCAAGATATTGTAATGCTGATTTGAAATTTGTTTATCCAACTATGCCAAATAAATTAAGCAGTAAAATAACAGATGGTAAGATAAAAGGCATAGTTGTGAATGGTGGAGAAAACGAAACTACAATAAAATATAAAACTTATTACACAGATGATAAAGAGCAAGTTTATGTAGAGCTAATTGATTATTAAAATATTTTTACTCAAACCTTTAAAGGCTTGAGTAAATTTTAAAATTTATAGCTTAATGCAAGTCCTATGCTACCGCCTTTGCTAATATCATTAACATAACCAAATCTTACTCCTGCATAAATATTATTCGCAAATGTATAGCCTAAAGATATATCAAATTCTGCATTCAAATCTTTTTCTTTTATAGTGTCAAAATAATATTTAAGATACACACCGCAACTCATTGTAAAATTATTCTCAAATTGCTTTCTAGCAGCAACACCAGTCTTTAAAAACATTGAATTTGCACTAACATTAATATCATTTGTATCAATATTATAAAACTTAGTTTCAAAACTTCTACTAGCATAACCTAGACCACCTAACAACAATAAAGACATATCATTACCAACTAAAATTCCATAACCACCAAGTGCTGAAAAACTATTAAAGCTATCTTTGATTTTACCTTTAACATTATATGAATTTACAAAATCACTATTAATTTCAGCATGAGTAAATCTAATATCATATACAAAATGATTTTCTTCATTTGTGTAAAATCTATTTGCGTACAAATCAGCTCTACCAACAAAATTATCTTCTAAACTAACTCCATTTTCTTCAACCAAACTAGTTCCATAAATATCCAAACCAACAAAATTGCTTGCAAAAGCATTTACACAAATTAACGAAAAAACTAATTTTTTCATAATATCTCCTAAAATAATTTTAAAAATATAATAATACCCCCCCCCCACTCTTAATAAAAGCTTAAAAATAAAATTATTAAAACCAATTTTTAAGGAATTTAATTCTTTATTATTTTATAATCACAAAAATTTTTTAAGCAAAATAAGGAGCTAAAAACACTAAAAAATATGGGACAAAATTTGCCAAAAAGCACGAAATAATAAATAATTTCAAAGCTTGTTATGACTTATTGGACGCTTATTATGAATTAATAAAAAAAGATAAAACAAATTACTCTTATCAAAACTTAGTATCAGCAATACAAAAAGCTAAAAATTAATTCAAGAACTTGAAAGAGATTTTAATGAAGTTATATCTAAAGAAAATCTTGATTTAGAAAAATATAATTTATATAACAAAAAGAAAAATTGTTTTATTCTCTGCTTTAAAAGGTATGAAAAGTATTGTATGTGATAATCAATTGTTAGATTATTGATTTAACTTTAACTACTAATTTTAAATTCTTTAAAACTAAAGAATTTAAAATCAAAATCTAATGTTTTGCTCTATATCTAAAAGATAAAGCTATTTTTATATCTTTTTCGTTTATTTTTAATCTCTCTTCAAAATCAGCCAAAGACCTAGCAACCTTTAAAACCTTATTAGCAGCCCTAGCACTTAAATGATAATTATTAATAGCTTTGTTAAAAATATCTCTTGCACTATCTTCTAAAATGCAGTATTTTTTAATATCTTCATCGCTTAATTTACCATTAAATTCATCTTGCTTTCTTATCTCTTTTTGAAAGATAAAAGCCTTTAAAATCTCATCAGCTAAATCCTTGCTACTAACACTTGCTTTTGCGTTCATATCAACCTCATCAACCGCCACATATAAATCAATTCTATCATAAATCGGCTCTGAAATCTTGCTTTTATACCTTATAATATCACGCTCAAGGCATTTGCAATTTTGCTCTTTTTTAAAGAGATTTCCACAAGGGCAAGGATTTAAGGCTGATATGAATAAGAATTTAGTTTTATAAGATATTTTTGAATTAACCCTTGAAATATTGATTAAATTATCTTCTAAAGGCTCTCTTAGGCTTTCTATAATTTGCTTATTAAAATAAGTAAATTCATCAAAAAACAAAACCCCATTATTTGCCAAAGCAATTTCGCCTATCCTAGCATTTTTAGTCCCACCACCTAAAATTGAGCTAATAGTTGAGCTTCTATGCGGACTTCTAAAACTTCTAATAGATGAAAAATCAAGCTTCTCACCATTTAAACTCCTATAAGCATTATTTTCTAAAATCTCATCAACGCTAAGTGGTGGCATTATATAAACTAGCCTTTTAGCACACATACTCTTACCGCTTCCAGGTGAGCCTTCTAGCATAATATTGTGCATTCCTAAAGCTGCTATTTTACAAGCTAATTTTGCTTGTTCTTGCCCCCTAATGTCTATAAAATCTAGTGGGTAATTTGTATTTTTTATATAGCTTTTATTATTGATTTTGATTAAAGAATTAAAAATATTTTCATTATAGTTTATTCTGAATTTTTCTTTATCTTCGCTAGTAAAAAACTCAAAAGCTTCAAGTAAATTCCCGACAGCATAACACTGCAAATTATAAATCAAACTAACTTCATTTGCTAAGTCTTTAGGCACTAAGACCTTAGAATTTGGCTTAAATCTAGCTAAAAACAATAAAATAGAAAAAAGCCCCGAAGTGCTTTTAATATCCCCATTTAACCCAAGCTCTCCGAATACATAATAATCATTATCTAAATCTTTTTCATAAAAATATACTAAAAGTGCAATTGCTAAATCAAAATAACTACCATTTTTAGGAATATCTGATGGGCTTAGATTTATTACGATTTTTTTGCAAGGCATTGTAAAATCATCAAGATTAGCAAAAGCTGATTTTATCCTATCTACACTTTCTTTGATACTAGTGCTTGCTAATCCTACGATATTAAAGGCAGGTAAGCCCTTTGACATCATTGCTTCAATATTTATTATATTTAGTTCGTTTGTATAAATTGCTGATTTTATATTTTTCATATTTTTACCTTTTCTTTAGAATACTTTAAGTTTATTAATACAAACCTGCAATTTATTTGATAATTTTAAAAATACAATTAAAATACATTCATTCTCTAATATCTAATTTTAAAGCTTCTTTATAAGCTTTAAGGTCATAATCTTCTACTTTTTTAATATAAAAATTATTAATAATAATTATACTTTAATTTCAATCTTTGATATTTTTTATTTATGCTTAAAATAAATCTAAAAAACCATTTTAATTTATAGTATTTATGGCAATATAATAAATATTTTTTATACAATAAAGCTATATTTAATCTATAAATAAGAATTTGACTAATTTTTATATCTGTATTAATACTACAAATTTTATCAATCACATATCGCTCAGATTTAATACTTTCATTTATTTTGCCAATATTATTCATTATAGAGCTGTAGTTATTGTAATATTTATATAAACACTCTTTAATAGAAATAATATTTTTGGTATTTTGTAAATACATAAAAAACACTAGAGCATCTTCGGCCATTAATAGCTTGTGTTTTATATCTAGTACAGAATTACAATAAATACTTTTTCTAAAACATTTATTCCAAACATTCCAAAATGAATTGTCAGAAAAAATATTGTTATGAAAATTATTTTTATTAAACACACTATCTTTAAACACAAGTATTTCTTCAATTTTTGTTTTTTGAAAATACTTAAAATTAAAACATACTAAATCAACCCCCCCCTATAAACCATATTATTATAAGCAATCTCACATGCGTTAAGCT
>NZ_JACGAR010000039.1:0-6782 GCF_020137585.1 Campylobacter sp. RM12654 | reverse complement strand
AAAAATCCTTATGTAAATATAAATTAACGCATTATTGCTAAACTTTTTTAATATTTATTAGCAAAAAGGAAGAAAGATGATAAAAACTTGCATATTTCCAGCAGCAGGTTATGGAACTAGATTTTTACCTGCAACAAAAACTTTACCTAAAGAAATGCTACCTATTTTAGATAAGCCATTAATACACTATGCTATGGAAGAAGCTATTGAAGCAGGGCTTACAAATATAGGTATTATTACAGGCAGAACAAAAAGAGCTTTAGAAGATTATTTTGATATATCTTATGAAATTGAAGACGCAATAAAAGGCAGTGAAAAAGAAAAATTACTTGATGATGTTCGTAGGCAAATGGAAGTATGTAACTTCACATTTACTAGACAAAGAAAAATGAATGGATTAGGTGATGCGATAAATTGTGCTAAAAATATGGTTAGTAATGAACCTTTTGGGGTAATTTTAGCAGATGACTTGTGTGTAAATGATGCTTGTGGTGTAATGAGCCAAATGGTAAAAGCATATGAAAAATATCGTTGTAGTATTGTTGCACTTATGGAGGTTCCAAATAAAGATACTAAAAAATATGGGATTATTGAAGGCGTAAAATTAGAAGATAATATTTACAAAATCACAGATATGGTTGAAAAACCAGACCCAAAAGACGCAAAAACAAATCTAGCAATTATTGGAAGATATATTCTAACCTCTGATATTTTTGATATTTTAGATAATACCAAACCTGGTCGTGGTGGAGAAATTCAAATTACTGATGCTCTTAATACTCAAGCAAAAGAAGGTAGATGTATAGGATTAGTATTTAGTGGTCTTAGATTTGATTGTGGTAGTGTAGAAGGTTTTTTTGAGGCGACTCAATACTTTTATGAAAGAGATTACAAATGATTACCTATCAAGAGTATTTTGAAAAAACTTCGCAAGAAAACATAAGCCTTTATCTAAAAAGAATGAATGAAGAAAGGCAAAGTGGCGAAGTTGGGTTTTATGATTTGCCTTTAGAATTTGATTTAGGAATTTCAAAACTTCAAAAAGTAAAAGAAAAATTTGCTAACAAAAGTCATTTTATAGTTATTGGAATGGGTGGAAGTAGTGTTGGCACTAGGGCGATTACGAGTTTTTTGGGGATAAAAAATATTGATTATTTAGACAATGTTTCAAGCACTCTTTTTAATGAAATATTAGAAAAAATTGACCTTGAAAAAACGCTTTTCATACTAGTATCAAAATCTGGAAATACAATTGAATGTATAAGTTATTTTAGGATTTTGCTTGATGTTTTAGGTTTAAATGTAGATGATTTAAAGCATCACTTAATAGGAATTTGTATGCAAAATACCAAATTTTATGAGTTTTTAAAGACAAATGAAATAACACATTTTGATATAGAAGAAAATGTTAGCGGTAGATTTTCAGTGCTTAGTAATGTTGGACTTGTGCCGTTATTTTTAGCAGGGGCTAATGTTGATGAGCTTATCAAAGGTGCTAAAGATTGTATGAACGAGCAAAAAACAAAAGAACATATACTTAATCTAGCCTACACGCTAAGCACAAAAATGATAAATAAAAATTATGTTTTATTCACTTATTGTGAAGAATTACGCCATTTTAACGAATGGTTCGTTCAGCTTGTAGCCGAAAGTCTTGGGAAATTTAAAGAATATAAACGCGTAGGACTTACACCAATTAGTCTAATAGGACCAAAAGACCAGCATTCGTTTTTACAACTCATAATTGAAGGGCCAAAAGATAAATTCGTAGAATTTATCCGTATAAAACCAAATCCAAATAGCCCCAAAATAAAGCACATAAAAGGACTTGAAAATCTTGAAAATCAAAGCGTAGGACATAGTTTAGATGAGCTACTTTATGCTCAAAGCAAATCGTGTCTTGATGCGATAAAAGCTGAAGGGATAGAAACAAGTCTAATTGAGCTTGATGGCAAAAGTGCTTACAATATCGGATATTTAATATATTATTATGAGTTATTAGTTGGTGCTTGTGGGCTTATGATAGGCATTAGCACTTACGATCAACCTGGTGTTGAAAGTGCAAAAAAACTTCTAAAAATATTATTAACTACAAAATAATCATAAAATAAAATTAGGAATTTCAAATTCCTAATTTTTAATTATCTTATAAAGTCTTAATGTATTTAGCTAAAGCTTTAAAATCTTCATCATTTAGATTTTTTACTTGTAATTGCATAGTTTTTTGAGATTTACCGCCAAAAGTTCCCGCCTTATATCCACTTAAAGCTTCATAAATTTCGCTCTCGCTTAAAGTATTTATTACAACTTCAGCCCCAGGAGCTAATTTTTCTGCATTTTTTCCATGACAGGCAATACATTTTTTAAATAAAGTCGCCGCATCAGTTTTTAAAACATTTTCAACACTACTACTAGCCTTATCAATGCCATCAGTAATTGCTTTAGCTGCACTATCTGTGCTTTCTTTTATCGTATTTGCAACTTCATTGGTGCTTTCTTTTAAATTGTTAGCAACGCTTTTTGTAGTATCACTAATGCTATCTACTGCAGAATTTATCATAGGTTCAACTTGATTTGCAGCAGTATTTATATGTTCATCAACCTTTGTTGCCACATTATCTACAATTGTATCTATTTTCTTAGCCACTTCTTCAGTGCTTGATTTTACATTTTGACTAAGCTCTTGAGCTGATTTTTGCTCTTCTTTTTTATCATCACAACCTGTTTGAATTATTAAAGCACTAATTGCTGCTAAACTTAAAAATATTTTTTTCATATTTTCTCCTTAAATAAATTAAAAGGCAAAATACTAGCATTTTTTAATAATTGTAATATTAAAATAAAAAATTAATTTATTATATATTATTTTATATAATAAGCTTTTAAATTCAGTTTTATTAAAGATTTTTTAATATATAATTTTTTATATTTTAAAGGAGTAAGTATGAAAAAAGCATTATTATTTTTAAGTTTAAGTTCTTTTGCATTAGCAAATACTTTAAATATCGCAGCAGCTGCAAACATAAGCTATCCACTAAACGAATTAAAGCAAAAATTTGAAAAACTACACCCAGATATAAAACTTAATGTCAATACAGGTGCTAGTGGTAGCTTTAACGCACAAATTAAAAATGGAGCAAATTATGATGTATTCTTATCTGCAAATATGGAATTTGCTAAAGATTTAGAAGAATTAACTAAAAATCAAGCAATCACTTATGCAAAAGGAAAGCTAATATTATTTTCAGCTAAAAAAAAGCCTAATTTAGATGATTTAAAAACCGCATCTTGTATAGCTATAGCAAACCCAAACACAGCTCCTTATGGAAAAGCAGCTAAAGAAGTATTAAATCAAATTCCAAATAGTTCAAACATAATAACGGCTACAAATATTTCAGCAACATTACTACAAGCTACAAAAGCTTGTGATTATGCTTTTGTAGCAGCGTCTAGCGTAGAGCAAATTAAAGAATTGGGTTTTAGTGATGAAAACATATTAAAAATTGATGATAAATTATACGAACCAATTTTACAAGGTATGATAATTACAAGTAAAGAAAAAAATGCTAAAGTGTTTTATGATTTTATATTAAGCCCTGATGCAAAGGAAATTTTTAATAAATATGGCTATGAATGAGCTGGATTTAAAACACGATTTTAAAGACTTTAAAATAAATGCTAGATTAAGCTTTGATGATGGAGAAATTATCGCATTGTTTGGTGATAGCGGAAGTGGTAAAAGCACTATTTTAAAATTAATAGCTGGGCTTATTAATAAGCCTTTGCTAAAAGATATTGCTTTTTTATTTCAAGATTGCACATTATTTGATAATTTTAATGTATATGAAAATCTAGTTTTTACAAATACTAAAACTCTTTTAGATGATTTAAAATATATTTTTGGTAAAAAATTAGATAAAAATACAAGTAATTTTTACGATGAATTATTAAAGCTAGCTAATTTAGAAGAACACAAAACTAAAAAAATCAGCACTCTAAGCGGAGGGCAAAAACAAAGACTAGCATTAATTTGCGCCTTAAGTAAAAATGCAAAATATATATTATTAGACGAGCCTTTAAGCGCACTTGATGATAGTAACAAAATAGCACTTATAAAACTAATCAAAAAAATAAATCAAGACTACAAAAGAACAATTATTTTTGTATCTCATTCGTGTTTTGAAATAAATGCCCTTGCTGATAAAATATATTTTGTAAAAAATGGTAGTTTTGAAAAATGTCTTAATAAAGAAGAATTTTTTATAGAAAAAATCCAAAATAATGAGTTTTTATGCAAGAATTAACACCAATTTTCTTATCACTTAAGTTATCTTTCGTAACTACTATAATATTATTTTTTATTTGCTTATATCCTGCATTTTATCTAAGCCAAAAAGAGTTTTTTGGTAAAAAAATACTATTAAGCATAATTTCATTGCCACTTGTGCTACCCCCTACCGTTTTAGGCTTTTATTTATTGGTGCTATTAAGTCCTAATAATTATTTAGGGCAATTTTTGGCTAAATTTGATATTAAACTTGTTTTTAATTTTAAGGCTTTATTGATTGCTTCAATAATTTATTCTATGCCTTTTATGTTTAATCCTATTTATAGTGCGTTTAATGCTTTGCCCAAAAATCTTTTTGATAGAGCTAAATTACTTGAAAAATCTCAGGCTAACATAATATTTCGCCTTTGTTTGCCGCTAATAATCTCTAGTATAATAAGTGCTAGTGTTATGAGTTTTGCTCATACTATGGGAGAATTTGGTGTAGTAATGATGATAGGCGGTAGCGTAGCAGGAGAGACAAAAGTCGCTTCTATTGCCGTATTTGAAGCATTAGAAACACTAGATTTAAATAAAGCAAATGAGCTTAGTATAATATTATTAGCTATTTCTTTTATTATTTTATTTGCCTTACAATTTATAAAACAAAATAAATATAAATCCTAATTTAAATTCTTTAAACTAAAGAATAAATAATGATAAAAATTGAGAGTATAGAGAATATAATAATAGGTTAAAAGCTGTAGGGTAAAACTTAAAGGAAAGCTTATTTTTAAAATAAAATAAATAATATAGGAAAATATTATGCAAAACAACAATGAACCTATTTTTATAATGAATAGAAAAAAATCTTTTTTCGTATCTCTTTATTATATATTTGTTTTTATATGGAATTTAGCAACTTTACTGATTGGAATATGTTTTATAGATTTAGATAATTTTTTAGCAAATATTATTGGTTTTATTATAGTTGCTATTATACCTTATCATTTTTTTTGTGCAATTGATATTAAAACGGTTATTTGTTATGAAGATTTTTTCATAATTAAGAGAAAGTTTTGCACTCAAAAAGTTTGCTATAGAAAATTTAAAGATTATTGGTTTTTTACTTCTATTACTAATAATAATATAGTAGTTAGGTTTAAGAAGTTTCAATTTCCGATACATATAAATCAAAATATGTTTACACAAGATGAAATTAAAAATTTTATTGAAATTTTAGAAAAAAACAATATCAAGCGTTATAGTTGGTTTGATTAATTAAGTATTGTAAATACTACTGAAAGAATTTTATGAAACTAGTATTTCTTGCTATGATAGTTGTAGGATTTGCATTCTTATGTGAAGCTTACCCGTATAAAAAATTTAAGGCTAAACTTTTCTTTAAATGTGTATTTTGCTTTCGTTATTTTAAAGTAATTTCAAAAGAATATAAACCAAAAGATAAAAACCACATATATTATAATTTTATAGAAAATTTTCTTTATTATTTTAAATTTGTAATATTAGTTCTTTCATATACGCTTTTTTATTCTGGAATACTATTGTTATGCCTTACTCTAACCCTTTAGATTAAAAATTTATAAGCTATGTTATTAATCTAAAAAATTAATTTACTAATAGCTCATTTAAATCTAATAAGCAAGGCTAAGCCACTATTATAAATCTTATTTAATCATCACTAATTATATTAACACTATACCTACAATTCAATCAGTCACTAAATCCACTAATTTATAAGCTATTTTTTATTACACTAAAAAATACTACCGCAATCATTTCCTAAATCATCTTATAAAGCATTTTAGAAATAACTCTTATCAAACTACATTAAAAATATTTAAGATAAATTCCTATATTAAATAAAATAAAAAATTTATCTATCAATTTGTATTAAACCCACTACCCAACATCATTAAATCTATATTATCCACAGCTTATTTATTTCATTAAAAAGCTTTTAAAAACATTATTTATCCTGTAAATGTATAAATTTAGTTTGCATAGTTTGATTATTTAAATACTTTAAACCTATATAAAACTTAATCGACCCCCCCCTAACACTAAAAACTCATATCCTAATTATGTTTTATATGCGTAATAAATACTTTTATATAATAAATCTAATTAATTTAATTACTTAATAAGCTTAGGGTATTAACTTACTCTAAAGTATTTAATTAAGTTTAATTTTTATTACTTTAAATCACTAATTAAACTTAGCATAAAAATACTTTAGTATTAATTACTTATCTTCTAAAAACAACCTAAGCCCTAATTACTGCAAAAGAATTTAAATCCAAATTTTATATAAGCTTAATTTTTAAATACTTCGTTTTTTAAAAGCTTTGTTTTAAATAAACTTTATTTGATATAAACTTTGCTATACATAAACCTAGTTTTAAAAACTTCTTTTACAGAAACTTTGTTTTTTAAAAACTTTGTTTTACATAAACTCTATTTAAATAAACCTAATTGTATAAACACCCCATTC
>NZ_JACGAR010000038.1:0-7136 GCF_020137585.1 Campylobacter sp. RM12654 | reverse complement strand
AATTAATTAAAAATAAAAAATTAAACCTTAATATCAATTAATTTTGTATCGCTTAAATCTTTTTTAAATTCTTTTGTAAAATCTATAAAATCACTTAATTTATCATTTGTAATTAACTCTTCTAATTTATCTTCGCTTATTTTTAAATTAATATTAAAATCTTTTAAGAGTTTCTTTTCATCATTTGTTAGACTTTTTAGGCCTTGATTTTTAAGTTTTGCTAAGGCTGCTAATTTTTTTAATTCTTCTAATTCTTTCTCTTTTAATTTATCTGTATTTGCAATCTTATATAAGCTAATAAAATCATTATTATTTTTATTATTAGATACTTCTATGTTATCTTCAAAATATCCCTTTTCGCCTACATTTAGAAATTCGCCAAATGTAATAATACCATCAAGATTTTTATCATTATTTAAACTAGCATTTAAAGCATAGCTAATATCAACATAGTATTCATCATTATCTGCTAAAAATTTACTCTCTTCATAGCCTTTTACATAATTAGTGATTATATATTCACCTTTATTATCTCTTCTATATTCAAGCCTTTCAAGTATAAAGTTTAATGTCTTTTTTCCTTCTTTATTGCTTAGCTCCCCATTACCATCAACATCAGCTTCAAGGAATTTTCGTTTATAAGCAATATCACTAAACCACCCAGCTACAAAACTTGCTGCGTCTTTATCTAAAATAGTGCCTTTACTATTAAAAATGAAATTATCTTCATCAAAAAATTCTTTTAATCTATTGATATTATTTTCACTAAGTTTTACTCCGATATTACTTTCATCAAATTTAAAAAACACATTGTAATCTTGCTCTTTATTTGTCTTAATCTCAAAATTATTTATATTTATTGCATTTTTTATATTATATAAATCAAAGGAATTTAAAGAATTTGAATTAATTTTATCTTGCCAAGCTATAGGCGTATTTAAATAGTTTCCTAGATAATGTCTCATAAAAAATCCTTTAAAATTATGACTAAATTAGATCTAGCTAATTAATCAAGACATTTTTAAAATCATATAGCTATTTTTTACACTTAAAAAGCAATATTAAAGCACTAATACTTTTTAAAATATACACTAACATTCGTAATGCAAATTAAGTTAATACATTAAAAAATGATTTGAATTATTATAATTTGATTTTAATTAATACTATTATTATTTTATTTAATGTTTTGATATATTGTAACTTTTAGTAACAATTAATTAAAAATAAAAAATTAAACCTTAATATCAATTAATTTTGTATCGCTTAAATCTTTTTTAAATTCTTTTGTAAAATCTATAAAATCATCTAATTTATCATTTGCGACTAATTCTTCTAATTTATTTTCACTGATTTTAAGATTAAGACTAAAGTCTTTTAAGAGTTTCTTTTCATCATTTGTTAGACTTTTTAGGCCTTGATTTTTTAGCTTTGCTAAGGCTGCTAATTTTTTTAATTCTTCTAATTCCTTTTCTTTGAATTTATCTATATTCATAATTTTATAAATATTACCACTATCAATTTTAATTCGCTCATCACTTGATTTACAATCAGCTGTATATTTATGAATTTTATTTTTACCATCAGCTCCTAAATATTCGCCAAATGTTATTATTCCATCAAGGTTTTTATCATCATTTAAACTAATATTTAAAGCCTTGCTAATATCCATACTCTCGCCCTCTGGCAAAGCTACCATACTAGGTAAATATGTGCCTATGATTGCACTTGAGATTATTTCTTCTTCAAGTGTCTTTTCATTTACTACTATTTCGGCTGCTTCACTAAATACCGTAAATGTATATTTAAATTCCTTGCCCGTTAATTCTCCATCGTTATTAATATCAGCTGCTAAGAGATTTTCTCTATAAGCAATATTGCTAAACCATCCAGCGACAAAACTTGCTGCATCTTTATCTAAAATAGTGCCTTTATTATTAGCAATGAAATTATCGCTATCAAAAAAATCTTTTAATCTATTTAGATTTTTTTCATTTATTTTTACACCGATATTATCACTATCAAATCTAAAAAATACATTGTAATCTTGCTCTTTATTAGTCTTAATCTCAAAATTATTTTTATTTATTTGATAATTTAAATCTTTTAGCTCTTTTTCTGTTAGCTCGTGCTTTTTAACATCAATTTTCCAAGCTATCGGCATATTTTTACTAGCACTTATATCGTGTATCATAAATAATCCTTTAATATTTATTTAAAGGATTATAGTTTATTTAGGATAAATAATTTAATCAGTTTAAATTCCTTAACCTAAGCTTGAGATTTTTTCTATAATTACTCCAAATCCTTGTCTTGCTACAGAGCCTACGACAAAATCACTAATTAAGGCATTTTCTCCACGAATAGTATCATCAGGTATTATATTTGAGATACTAACGCCTGTTCTTTTTGAAATATTTTTAGCAATTAATTTCCCATCAATATAAAAATCACTAGCACCTTCGCCACGCCTAGCACGAGAATGCTCAATTCCTACTGCTTCTTTATGAATTCCTTTTCTAGTTTTTAATATTCCTATTATTTTTTTATCATCTCTTATAACTTTGATTAAATCCTTATCTTTAAGACCTAGTTTTGCTGCTGTATCTTCGTGTAATTCAATGTAGTTTGAATATTTTAAATGAGTTAGTTTTGAACTAGCAGCAACTAAACTTGAATATATATTTGATTTATACGAAAAGGCTTTTAGATTTAACTCATCTAATGTGGTATTGTTTTTAAATCTTTGTTTTACAAAATAAGGAACTCCACTATAATTTTTCCCAGTTAAAGAATCCTTAGTAAGTGCTAAATCTTCGTTATAAATAGCTACTTCTTTTTTGTATGTTTTTGCTAAGGAATTTTTGTTATATGCTTTGTTTTTGCTTTCAAATTTTCCACCCCTTGCCATACAAAATAAAGCTTTTTTATAGTGTTTTGGGCTAATTTCTTTTAATTCTTGAATGAATGGTAAGTCCTTTATCTCATCTTCGTTTATTTCATAATCAAATCCACCATCAAGTGCAACATTTATAAAACTTCTTAAATAATAATCACTCGGCTTATCAAGGTCAAATAAATTACCTTCACTATCGCTAATTGCATTTTTGCCAAATCCTGCTAAGCCTAATTTTTTGCCTAATTCAATTATAAAGCTATCCATACATACGCTTTCATTATTACTAAACTTAACATTAGGAGAATTTAAAATAGGAAATCTAAAATGACTAGCTTTATTCAAAGCACCACCCCAAGGATTAACAACGCCCCAAGTCTCATACATAACGCTATCAGGAACTATATAATCAGCAAACATACTTGTTTCGTTTATGAATGGGTCAATTGCTATGAATAATGGTATTTTAGAGCTATCTTTTAAAGAATTTTTAACATTATTCATATTACTAGCATAAGCAATATTAGCATTCCAAGAAAGCAATATATCTATTCCGTAAGGATATTTTAATGCTGCATTTGTGATTGCGTCGGTGCAAATTGCATTAGTTAGTGGATACCAAGGTAATTTTGATGGATAAGGGTTTTCGTTGTTTTTGATTTTGTTTTTATATTCGCTAGTTGCTTCATAAGGTTTTTTAGTTTTATCAACCCTAATTCCACTAGGTTTAATTTTGCCTTTATATTTTGCTAATTCAAATTCTCCTGACAAATCATTATATTTACCCCCACCAGCACTCATTCCACCAATTTTATTTAAATTCCCAAGCAAACCAACTAATTCTAAAATAGCATAAGCTGTATAAAATCCATTAGTTTGCATAGTCCCGCCGTGCAAATCAAATGCTACTTTATTTTTATATTTTTTGATTTTTTCTAATAAATATTCATAATCTTTTTTACTAACGCCACTATTTTGCAATAAATCATCTAAAGAATTTGAATTAACACTTTCTTTTAATTTGATAAAACTTGTTTTAACCTTTATTGCTTCATCATCTAAAGTTATTATTCCATCATAATAAATATTAGCTTTTTTACAATCTTTTGCACTTATTAATCCTTGCTCGTTAATAACCATAATTTCATTATTAATTCTTAAAAATTCTCCTTTTTTATAGTTTTTATAATCATCTTCAACGACTAAATAAGCAGCATTAGAAAAACTTACATTGTTTTCATTTAAATTAGTATAAGATAGATATTCTTCATCATAAATTTTTTGATTTATTACATCTTGTAATAAGGCTAATGCTAAAAACAAATCCCCACCAGGCTTTATAGCAATCCATTTTCCTACGCTAGATGCACTTGAAGTAGAATTTGTAAGTATTGGGGTTATTGTTGCGTATTCTAAATTATTGCTTTTTCTATTTGCTATTTTTAATCCTTGTCTTTTGAAAGGATTTCCAGCTTGAGCAGGAGCACTTGCGAAATTAATCAAAAACTCGCAATTATCAAAATCAGGTTTTAAGTGTGGGTATTTATCAAAATCATTTAAAAAAGCAGCCATTCCAGCTCTCATAGAAAGACCGCAAGTTGCTGTATGTCCGTGAAAATTGATAGTTCCGAATGATTTTTGAAATCTTTCTTGAAAGAAATTCTTTCTTCCTTCATCTCCTGTTGCGATTATACATAATCCATTTGCTTTCTTTCCAAATTCAGGAGCATTTTCATCTATTAAATCAGTATGATTATAAACTTCTTTAAATCCTTTTACATAGCCTTCATTAAACAAATCTCCGCCATTTACTATCTCATCTAAAAATTTATCAGGCTCAATACTTTGCCATTTATTTTCTCCCCTTTTTCCAACTCTTTTTAGTATTTTAGTTACCCTTGCTTTATCATTTAATTTATCAAATACTAAATTACCCCTAGCACAAACACTTGAATGGATTTTGCCTTGATTTGTGAGTAAATAACTATCTTTTATACTAGTATTCATATTAAGCCAAGGGTCGCTTGATAATAAACTATATGGATTGCCAATAACTTTTAAAACCTTATTATCTAATACTTTTACCCTAACACCACAATGAGTAACGCAACCATTACAAACACTTGAATAATACTTGCCGATTTTTGGATTTAGGCTATTTGCATATATGCTATCGTTTGTTTTTGTTTGTGGTTTTATGATTTTTTGTATTGTTTCATTGTAAAAATAAGCCCCTGCTATGCCTGTTATCCCTGATGCTATTAAAAACTTTCTTCTACTCACTTAATTCTCCTTTTATTTGTTTTTCTAATATGCTTACTAAAAGACAAAACAAACTTATACAAATTAGCCAATTGCCAAATACAGAACCTAAACTATCACTACCTAAGATTTTTGGTGTGTATGTTAAAAATCCACTCATAATTTTTGGCATAGAATTTCCTGCAAAAACTACATTAAATTTAAAGCTAAAGCTATAAATTATCATAGACAAAAATGCAAGTAATAAAAAGAATTGATTGTTTTTTAATCTTGTAAAAAGATTTATTAAAATAATAAAAATTAAGCAAAACTCAAGTATGAAAATCTCATAAAATCTAGCCATAAATACATATTGATATAGCTCTTTAATTTCTTTATTAAAACCAAGCATAAAGCTAAACCAAAATAATCTTAATAATAAATCACATACTATTAAAGCACTAGCAAGTCTTATAAAGATAAAAAGATTGATTTTATAATTTATAATTTTTGAATATATAAATAAGACTAAAGCACATATTCCAACACCGCCTACACCGCCATTTGCAGCAAATAAAAGTGGTAAAACAGGTGTATTCCAAAAACTAACTCCAACACTTGTTCCTAAAATATATCCAGTGTATAAAGGAATGCAAAAAGATACAATAAGTGTGATTATTCCTAATTTTTTAGTATTTTTATTGTTAATATGCTTATATGCTAATAGTATTAGTAAAATAGGGTAGGTTATAAGTAATATAATTCCTATTTTCATAGCTGAAGTTGATAGATTACCCCAGCCATTTAAAAAGATTTCAAAAACTCTGCTAGGTTGTTTTAAATCATCAATTAAATTAAAAGGAATTGCACATAAACAAACAAAAGAAATTATCATTGAAAATAGGGCGATATTTTTGTAGTTTTTCAATCCAAATACTAAATATAAACTAGCACATAAAAACGCTCCAAAACTAGCCCCTGCTATGAAAAAATCATTCACAACATCTAAAGCCCAAGTTCGCTGAACGCTAAAACCTTCTAAAACCACAGCACTCATTTTATTCTCCATTCTTCTTCTAAAGCCAAATCAAATTCTTTTGAAATATCTTGAAACATTTTATGATTAGGATTGATTTCATTTAATTCATTGTCTAAATTAATATAAAAAACTTGTGGTTTAGTCCCAAAATTTTGCTTTAAAACACTTGTTGGATAATCTTTTAATATTTGTGAAATTTCACTTGAACTATCATTTAAATCGCCAAAAATTCTAGCCCTACCAACACAGGTTTGAACACAAGCTGGTAATTCATTATTATCTATTAAATGCACACAAAAAGTGCATTTATCAGCTACTTTTGTATTTTTATTAATAAATCTTTTATCATAAGGACAGGCATTTACGCAGTAACTACAACCCCAGCATATTTCATTATCTACTAATACTATTCCATCTTCTCTTTTAAAAGTTGCTCCTGTAGGACAAACGCTTACGCAAGGTGGATTTTCGCAATGATTACAAAGTTCTGGCAAAAATGCCTTAAATACTTCATCGCTTTTGCTTAATTCATATTCAGTAACAAATGTTCTAAATTGTTCGTGGGGGACTTGATTTTCATTGATACAAGCAGCAGTGCAAGCTTGACAGCCGATACATTTTCTAAGGTCAATTAGCATTGCATAGCGTTTTTTGCTATCTCCTATATATCTTTTATCTTTTTTATCTATACCATTATTTTTTAGGCTAAAAGCATAACTTGATGAAGCTAATGTGGTTGTAATAAATACTCTTCTATTCATATAAAACCTTTTGATTTAGATTTTAATGAGTATATTTTTTGATTGTATAATTAAAGTTAAAATTTAATAATAAATTAAGGTTTAAATATTATTGCCTAATTTTGGTTTGTTATTATCAATAAGTTTATATATAAATTTTATATAAATTTTTATAAGAATTTAATAACCATTAATATTTTTTTTAAACCTACCGATATGG
>NZ_JACGAR010000037.1:0-9952 GCF_020137585.1 Campylobacter sp. RM12654 | reverse complement strand
GTAAAAGCTAATAAAATACAAGATATTTTAAAGTCTTTATAAAATACAAAAGAACTAATTATTCTACAAACTAACATAGTAAGAATAATAGCAAATGACATTAATATAAGCTCTTTATTAACCAAGCTAAAATCAAGGCTTAGCCCAACATATACGAAAAATATAGGTATTAAAAAAGGGTGTCCTAATGAGCTTAATTTATGCTCTAAATCCTTTTTATGCCCAAAAAAGCTAGATATAAACATACCAGCTAAAAACGCTCCTAAAGCTATTTCAAAATCAAAATAAAGCATTAAAGCAACTGCTAGCATCCACAATGCAAGACTAAGCCTTACATTACGCTCTGCTTTATCATAATCAGGCATTAAAATCTCTTTAAGCCAAGGTAACCACCAAAAAATCGCATTAAAAATATAATAAATTACAACAAAAATCCCTAAAAAGAATAGTATTGACAATACAGAAGTAACAACTTGCATTGTGCTACTTGAGTTTGAAAAGCTATTTAAAAGAGTTATTAAAACAATGCTTATTACTTCGCCAAGTGCTGCTAAAACCATAGTAAAACTAAGCCATTTTGGAGTAATTTCGTATTCTTTATATAAAATACTAATAAGCCCTATACTCATAACAGGAATTATTATTGCAACTACTAAGCTAAGTTTTAGTATCAATGAAATACTAATAGCTAAAGCGTAAAGAATTAAATAAAATAAAGATATTTTTTTTAGCTCATTTGCATTTAATTTTATAAATTCTTTAAGGCTTACTTCAAGCCCTGCTATAAACATTAAATAGCAAAATCCAATATGAGAAGCTAGGGTAAAAGCAGGTGTTTTTGTGATTATTCCAATAGCACCAGCAATACTTCCTAAAATAATTTCAACCGCTAAAATAGGTAAGCTAGTAAGCTTTGCTATATAAGGCGATGAAAAAACAACAAAAGATATAAATAATAAAATATTTAAATCATTTGAGCTAAGTTCCATTAATTTCCTTGTATAAATCTAGTATCCTCAAAAATTATGCTTTTTGCAATTATTTCAATTTTTTCGGGGATATTTTCAATAATTATAATAGGACTTAGGTTATAGTGATTAAATAATTTTGTTCTAAAACTTATTTGTTTTTTAATACTTGGTGGATTTTTTAAAAATTCTTCATAATTTTCGTATTTAAAAAACTCATTTGCTTTTTTAAACGATATTACACATAATTCATCTTTATTACACATTATTAGCTCTTTACTTATGTCAAGACTTAGATTAATTTTGCGTGATTTAAAATGCGAATAAAACAAAACAAAAGCTTTTGCAGTATTTTTATTAGCTTTAATTCTTGCATAAAGCAAACGATAATTTAAAAACTTTTCTCTAATAATGCTAAATTGTTGATTTTTGCTTTCTAATCTTACGACTTTTTTAAAAAATTGCAATTTTTCTTCTATTGAGCCAGGTAGAATTTGATTTTTATATATACTTGAGCTTAATTCTTTTATTAAATGCTCTTCGCTTTTTTGTTGAGCTAAGCCGTAAATACAGCCACAATAATTTTGATGATACAATAAATCATCTTTTGCTAATTTTAATTGCCTTTGAGTTCCACCATCTTTTCTAAAATCAACACAAAAAAACTCTAAATCAGTCCCTTTTAAAGCTTCTTGCATAGATACTCTTAATTGCTCTAAATCTTTTTTAGGAGAGCATAAAAGTGTGGTTGTAAATGTTTTTTGCCCTAATTTTAAAGCCATTTCAACAGAACTTTGCATTCTAAAATCAAAACATTTAGAACATCTCTTCCCACGCTCAGGCTCATTTTCATAGCCTTTTACATAATTAAACCATTCAGCATAATCATATTCACCTTTAATTAGCTTAATTCCAAGCTTTTTACAAGACCTTGCTACATCAAAATATCTTAATTCATATTCGCTAAAAGGATGAATATTTGGGTCATAAAAATACCCGATGAGTTCTTCATCAGGCATTAATTTTCTTAATTCTTGCAAAAAAAAGTGCGAATCAACGCTACAACAAATATGAACTAGCATTAATTTATTTTATACTTTTTACTAATTTCATTTATTGTGCCATCATCTAGCATTTCTTGTAGGCTTTTATTTATTATTTCAAGTAATTTTGTATTACCTTTATTTATGGCAAATCCTTGTGAGTCTTCATCTTTATACTCGCAAACTACTTGCAAATCAGGATTTTTATTTAAAAAATTAACAGCAGCAACCTTATCTAATACTATAGCATCTATTTTTTTGCTTTGTAATGAAAGTATGCTAATGCTAGAATTTGCAAAGCCTTTTACTTCTTTTTGGCTAGATTTTTTTGCTATATCATATTGCACCGAGCCAAGTTCAGCCCCAAAAAGCGTATTAGTAAAATCTAAATCTTTACAATTTTTAATTTCTTGATTTTCATTATTTTCTATTCTTTTTATGAAATAATTAGAACTATCTTTAAAATTAATTGTAAATTCTACTGCCTTAGCTCTTGCTGGAGTTTTTTTCATAATTGCTCCGATTAAATCCACTTTATTGCTCTTAAGACTTGGGATTAATCCGTCAAAATCCATATATTTAAACTCCACTTCTAAATTATTTCTTTTAGCAATTTCTTTAATAATATCAACATCAAAGCCCTTTAATTCGTTGTTTTCTAAATATTCATAAGGCGGATAATTAGGTGCTGTTGCTACTCTTAAAATATCAGCACTCATACTTGTTAATAATGCTAAAGAAAATAATATTTTTTTCATTTTGCTCCCTTACTTTACGCTATCTTTATAAACTGCGTTTTCATTTACTACTTCTTTAATAATTAAAGACCTTTTTGTCTCTCCTGTACTATCTATGCTAATAATCCCACTAACGCCTTCGTAATCTTTAGTTTTTTTAATCTCTTGATTTATACATTCGCTAGTGATTTGCTCGCAACGATTTGCAGCTTCTACTAATACAAAATAAGCATCAGCACCCATTGCAGCAAAATTTGATGGAAGACTTCCATTATAAGCTTTTGCATATTCTGCTAAATATTTTTTGCTAAGTTCTGTTGGTGGAACATTTGCATCAAAGCTATCTGTATATAAATGATTGTTTGAATACTCTGCTGCAAGTTTGATAAATTGCTCATCAGCAACCCCATCAGCACTAGCGATTATACTTTTAACACCTGCGATTTTTGCTTGTCTTACAAAAAGCGCTGCTTCTTGATAATAAAGTGGCAAATACACTACATCAGGATTTAAACTAGCAATTTGAGCTGAAATAGCGTTAAAATCTTTATCTCCACTTGTAATGATTAATTCTTTTAATATTTCTCCACCACCTTGAACAAATTCTTTTTTGTAAGCTTTTGATAAACCTAGTGAATAATCAGTCGCTTGGTCTTTTACAATTACTGCTGTTTTTTTACCTTGAGCTAATAAATATTTTGCCATAGCTTCGCCTTGAAAACTATCATTAAAGCACACTCTAGCAGCGTAATTTTTGCCTTTTAATAATTTATCATTCGTAGCAGCTGGTGCAATTACAGGCACTTTTTTCGCTTCAGCTGTATTCATAACCACTATAGTATTTGCAGTAATCATTTCTCCAATTATTGCACTAACTTTTGGTAAAACTCTTTCAGTTGCTGTGATGGCTTCTATTTTATCGCCTTTTGTATCAACTATATTTAAATTGATTTGCTCTCCATTTTTTAAAGTTGGTTGCATTGCATTTGCTACTTTTATTCCATTAAGTGCCGCATTTCCATACGCTGCAACGCTACCGCTAAGTGGTAAAACTACACCAATATCTAAAGCAAAAGCCGCACTAGAAGCTAATAAAATTAAACTTTTTTTCATAATAAATCCTTTAAATAATTTAAATAAATTCCTTGAATTACAAGGCATAAAAGACCTGCAAAAAATCCTGCAAGTAAATCATCAAGCATAACGCCTAAGCCACCTTTTAGCTTTTTATCAACTTTACCAATAATACTTGGCTTAGTTATATCAAAAAGCCTAAATAAGATAAAAGCTAAAGCAAAATGCCACCAAGAGTTGTTAAAACTCATACCAATCGCCAAAAAAACCCCACAAACCTCATCAATTACTATTTCTTTAGCATCGTGTTCGTGAGTTTTTTCATAATCGTCAATGATTTTAATACTTGCAATAAAAATTGCAATACTTAATAGCATTAAAGTGCTTTTATCTGTGTAAATTAGTAACAAATAAGCAAATGGTAATGCTGCAATAGTCCCCATTGTGCCACTTGCAAACGGACTAAGACCTGAATAAAAAAATGTTAAATATAGTTTTGCTAATTTTTCTTTCATTAAAATCCTTTGTAATTTGGAAAAATATCTTAAGTTAGTTAAGGAATAATTTGTTTTTAGAATTTGATTTAAAGAATTTAAATATCGTTTTTAAATTCTATGATTTTTAATTTAAGAAAAACATTATAAAATAACGATTATTTTTTATAAAAAAAGGCAAAAAAATGTTGAAAAAATCAATAATTTTAATAAGTATTTTATATTCTAGTTTAAATGCAAGTGCCGTTGATAGTAGATTTTCGTATCAAGATTATTTAGATTTTGGTGCTAATAAAGGCAAATTTAAAGCAGGGACAACAGAGCTTAGCGTAAGCTCTAAAGATGGGACTTTAAAAGTAGATAGTTTTGCTCCTATGCCTATGATTGATTTTAGTGCTAGTAATAAAACGGGTATTTTAAGGGGAGAATTTACAAATATAGGTGGCAATAGGGTTTTAAGTGCAGCTCATATGATAAGCAAAATACAACCAAAACTTATACAACAAGGAAGTATCTTGGAATTTGGCGGAGTAGGCACGAGAGTTGTAAGTGCTTCTAATAATTTTGCTGATTATTTCGGAACTGACACTCCTTGCCAAGGTAAAAAATGCGTAAGAACTGATATTGAAGATTTCGTTGCATTTAGAACAAGTAAAGTTAATTTAAATGCAAAAGCTAATGTAAGTCAAGTAAAAGCATACAACGAAAGTGGTAAAGATATAAATTATGAAGCTTGTAAAGGTAATAGTTTTTGTTCTGATAAAAGTGGAAAAGCAGAATACTTTAATAATGATAGATATACATTATTTGTAAGAAGTGGAACTGGGTATCAAAAAATTACAAATTTAAAAGATGATGCTACCGATGTTAGCAGTGCTAATAAATATTTTACCGGTGGCCTTATGCAAATATATGATGAAGATAGTTATAAAATACAATTTGGTATTCAAATGAATAATTATATAGGCTCTACAAGATTACCATTTTCTAGTATTGCATCAGAAGGTGATAGTGGAAGTGCATTATATGTTTGGGATAATGTAGATAAAAAATGGTATATGATAGGAGTTGCTAGTAGTTCAAATTGTGAAGCTACAGGCGGTAAGACTTGCACTATTACAAATTATCATTTAATAGACCAATATACTATGGATAAATTTTATAATAACCACACCATTACAACTCAAAATAACCTAACTCTTGATTCAAATTCTTTAAAAGACGGAACTCAAGAATTAGAAAAAACTATGGGAGATAAATCTTTCAAACATTATTATGATACAAAAACCGCTAATCAAACTCAGGTAAATTATAACGCTAGAAATAATGCTATGGCTAATGATAAGGATATTTATATAAATGGCGGTTCTTTAACTCTTAGTGCTAATGCTGATTTAGGTTCTAGTGCATTGATTATAAAAGATAATTTAACTTATGATATTAAAGGTAATTTTGACTTTTTACACGGCGGTCTTGATATAGAGGCTAATTCGGTTGTAAATTATGACCCTAAAACAGCAAAAAATGATTATTTACATAAAATTGGTGCTGGTAAATTGATAGTTAATTCAAGTAGCCCTAATGCAGGTCTTAGAATAGGTGGGGGCGAAGTTGAATTAAATAGTAAAGGTTGGCAAAATACTTTTGGAAGTATTTATATGACTAATAATTCAAGTTTAAAGATAAATAACGCAAATCAAATAAATACAAATTATTTATATTTTGGCGAGAATGCAGGTAAGCTTGATTTAAATGGAAACAATATTAATCTTAATAATTTTTACGCGAGTGATAATAATGCAGTGATAACAAATACTAGTGCAACATTAAGCACATTAAATATTGATAAATTTAAAAATACCTATGAAATATTTAATACCATCAGTCACGGAAATATTAAAGGAAATATCAATATAGCTCAAAACCACAATAATAGTGATAAATATGCTGTTTATGATGGTGGTTTAGATATTCAAAATATGGAATTTAAAGATGGAAATTTAGTTTTACAAGGTCATCCGGTAGTGCATAGTTATATAAGTTCTGATAGAAATAATGTTAATTATGTTATAGGAGATATTAGTTCTAAGATAAATGAAAAAATATTCACTACTCCTACAAGGCTAGACCAAGAAGATTGGGAAGATAGAGATTATAAAATGTCTAGTCTTAAATTGACTAACGCAAATCTTGATATTTTAAAGTATTCAAATGTAGATATTAAGGATATAAATTCAACTTCTTCAAATATTACAATAGGCAAAAATTTAGCTTATATTGATGGTTACGATGGAGAAAATATTAAATTTTTAGCGAGTTCGGACTTAAATGCAGGTAAAGATACTTACGAAAATTATTATTCAAATATGAAATATCAAGAAAAAGTAAGTAGTGGCGAAAGCATTGCTAAAAATATCAAAATTAATTCAAATTTTGATTTGAAAACCAATTCAAAACTAAGCCTTTTAAATGGCACAGATTTTAAAGGCAAAATCACAGCTGATGATAGTTCTAGCCTTGAGTTTAATGGTGCAATGATTAATGCAAATATAAACGCAAGTAGCCTAAACTCAACCAATACAACATATATTTACGAAAGCAACACTAATGCTTTAAATATAAGCAAAAGCACAAGTGGAGCTAATAATAAGCTTTTAATTAAAGAAAGCTTTTTAAATGGAGATGATAAAATACTAATAGCAAGTTTGGCTAATGATACTTTAGTGGCTGAAAATTATTTTGGTATTAAAGGTGAAGCTTCAGTATTTGCTGACCTTAAAGCTAATGTGAAATATTATACTGAAAACGGCACAGCTAAATGGTATCTTGAAAAAATACCATCTACTCCAACACCAGAGCCAAGCCCAACACCAGATAAGCCAAGTACCCCAACAACTCCAAGTGAGCCTGATACTAAACCAACTCCGCCAACTAACACAGACACAACTCCAAGTGAGCCTATTAATCCAAATGAGCCTAGTGTTAATAATCCAAGCGAACCTAGTATTCCTAGCACTCCAACAACTCCAAGTGAGCCTGATACTAAACCGATTGAGCCTAAGCCAGACACCTCAACAACTCCAAATGAGCCTACAATACCAGAAGAGCCTGTTATAGTTGAGCTTGACCCAAATCCTAGCAACAATCCAAGCAATGTAGAAACAAAAGGCCATTATCAAGAATACTTCTTCGTAAGAGAGAAAGAAAGTTCAATAAATACAGCTAAAAACACGCTAAATCAAGCATTTTTTAACTATGTTTTAGAATGGAACAATATGCAAAAGCGTATGGGAGAGCTAAGAGATGAGGTTGCAAATGGTGGAATTTGGATTAGGAATTTCGGTGGAGCAAGTTCGTATCTAAAAGATAATAAGACCAAATATTATGAATTACAAATCGGTGCTGATAAGATTAGCGAAATGGATGATTTCAATGCTTATGCGGGAATTATCTTTACTAATTCAATTTATAAACTAGATACAAAAAATATGCTAGAAGGTAAAGTAAAAGGCATAGGCGGGGGACTTTATTCAAGCTTTATTTTTAATAATGGTTTTTATATTGATATGATTGCAAAATATGTTGATTATAAAAATGACTACACTCTAACGCTAAATAATGGCAATAATAAAGCAATTTATATTAACGCGAATAATCATTCTAAAAGCGTAGTAGCAAGCGTAGAATTAGGCAATAGATTTTATATGAATAATTATTATTTAGAGCCTAGCGTTGAGCTAATTAGTGGCTATGTTAGTGCGATTAGCCTTGAAAATAAAGCCGAGCATATAAAATTAGA
Organism: Campylobacter sp. RM12654; assembly: GCF_020137585.1. Taxonomy (NCBI): domain Bacteria; kingdom Pseudomonadati; phylum Campylobacterota; class Epsilonproteobacteria; order Campylobacterales; family Campylobacteraceae; genus Campylobacter; species Campylobacter sp. RM12654. The sequence goes on along the minus strand of NZ_JACGAR010000037.1, from coordinate 1,837 downwards.
AAGCAAATCATTCGTTCCATTTAATACAAAAACAATGCTAAGTTTTGGTAAGCAAAGTAGCGAAGATTCAAGATTTGGATTTAGATTTGGGGTTGGAATTGCTGCTGATTTAGCTAAAAACGGCGATAAAACCATAAGAGATTTAAATGTAATTAGACAAATTGAAGGCAAAAAAGATACAAGAATGCTAACTAATGCTTCATTTAATTATAATTTCACGAATAATTTAAGGCTAATGACCGAGTTTGAAAGGACATTTTTTGGTGATTTGAATGTGGATTATTCGCTTAATATGACTTTAAGAAAGAGTTTTTAATTTACTTTGCACCTATTTTAAAGGTGCAAAATCTTTATATGTTTTTATCTTGTCAATAAATATTATTTATTGGGTTTTTTAATGAGTTTAAGCATAAAGAGTTTCAAAATACATTTATCTTATCGCCTAAATATACTCAAATTATGACGCAAAGCTTAATTTTTGATATAAAGAAGCAAAAATAACCATTAAATAATAATCTTTATTCATTCACTCGCATTACTAAATACAAAAAATAAAGAATTTAAAATAATAATTCAAATAAAAATATTTTAATTTTCTTTAAAAGTAAGAAAATTTAAATTGCTAAGTTATTGTTTGTATTAAACTACTTCTTAAATCTTGCCAAATTACTAAGCGGTAAAGATAGCTAAGATTTATAATTTTTACCAACAAATTTCTTAAAAGTTTAGTTATTTTTAATGTTACTTTTACGCATTTAATTGTATTTTTTACTCATAAAATCACTTGAAATCTCACTGATATTGATTTTTTTAAGTATTAAAAAATAAAGAATTTAAAACAATAATTTACACATAAAAACTAAAAAAATATAAAGCAATATTTTTATTATTACCAAAGCTTTATATTTTGATTTAGAGATAGCCTAAATAGTATTAAATCAAATAATATGATAAATTCAAATTTATGTTTAAGCTATTATTTTTTTTTTTTAAAGATTATTTTTTGAATGAATTGCTGTGGTTTGCAATGCTAATGCAAGTTAGTATTAGAATGTTTTTATCTTTTTCATAGATTAATACTAAATCGTTTTTCACATGGCAATCTCTATAGCCTTTAAATCTACCTTGTAATGCGTGGTCTTTATAAACAGGTTCTAATACTTCATCATTTGCCAATCTTAAAATAATTTTATTTGTTAATTCTTTATCAGCTTTGCTTAGTTTTTTAAAGGCTGTTTTGTAAGCTTTAGTCTCCCTTACTTGATATTTCACCATTTCATGCTTTCTTCTACGAATTTTTCAGCGTCCATATATTCAACTTCCCCACGCAAATACGCAGCCTTTAATTCTTTTGCTTCTTTTATAGAATCTAAAAATTCTTTACTATTATAAAAATCATCTAATTTGCTTTTTTCTTTCTTTATCTTTATCGGCTCGTTAAATGCCTTTGCTAATTCTTTTAAAGCCTTTAAAAAGTGCGGATTATCATTCATCTTTACTATTACATTCATATTTACTCCTTTTATAATCGTTATCTTATACTAAATATGTTTAAATTATAAAGTTTTAAAGAATTTAAATTGGGAAATTGATTTTTAAATTTAAAAAAGGGAGCGAGTGCTCCCCTTAGGATTATTGCAATAACCTTAGTAATTTTTACTATTGTAATAATCCTAGTCATTTTTTAAGATAGCTAACGCTATCTTAAAAACTCCTATTATTAACGCAATAATCTTTAATGCGTTTTTAAAGGTGCATTGCACCTTTAAAACTATTGTAATAATCCTAGTAGTTTTTAAGGCGACAAGCACCTTAAAAACTCCATTCATTATTACTA
>NZ_JACGAR010000036.1:0-10652 GCF_020137585.1 Campylobacter sp. RM12654 | reverse complement strand
AAATTCTTTTTCAAAACTTATTGATTTTAAAGTTCCATTTGATTTACTTCACGCCAAGCTTCAAGTAAACCATTAGCAACTTTCATAACTTCATCTAATTTAGCAGTGTCACTATCAATTATTACCTTACTAAGTGTGCTAATTTGATGAGAATAAAGCCCTTGTAAATAATAACTAACATCGCCTTGACTAAAGTCTAAATAATTTAATAGCTCAACAAAAATTGCTGTGGCTTTTTTAATATTTTTACATTTGGCTTCTATATCGTTTTTTTCTATGGCTTTTTTGGCACGAGAGCAAAACCTAAGTATGCCCTCGTATAAAAGCTCAATCATTTTCTCATTACTCTCAATTGAAATATTGTTATGAGAATAACTCGCATAAGCATTACTTACCATTTATATTCCTTATTTATTAGCAAATGCTGCATTTGTTAAAGCTGTAATCGTTTGGCTTTGATTATCAAGCTTATTTAAAATAACATCATACATACTTAGTCTAGTAGCTAAAATCTCATATCTTTTCTCAATTTCTTCATTGGTTTTTTTGATTTCTTCATTTAGCTTTTTAACATCATCTTCTAAATTTTTATTATATTTAGTAAGAGTTCCATCAGTGCCTACCATACTATCTAAAGTATCTTTAAATGTTCTAAACACTCCTGTTTGCTCTGTTTTAATAGTTCTTATTGTTTTTTCTTCTAAACCAAGTTGTAATAACTTCTCGCTAGAACCACCTATTTCAAGTGCATTTTTTCCATCACTTGTAATAATAATATTATTTTCTTTACCTAATTTAGCCGTTACACCATCTATTTTCGCATCATTAATAGCTTCAATTAATTTATTTATATACTCTTCTTGAGTTACTTTGCTATCTTGTTCATTTAACTTATCTAGGAATTCTTTTTTAAAGGTAATTTCCTTACCATTTATCTTCAAATCCCCTTCAGCTAAAGCTACTTTTTGACTAATTGTCTTACTTGTAGTGCTTAATTCTTGGTATTTTACGCTACCTTGTAAGAAATTTTTAATTCCTTCGCTATTTTTCTTATAAGCTTCTTCAAATTTTGATTTTTTAAAAGTTAAAATTCCTTTTTCATTAAGCTCAAACCCCATACCAGATAAACTAATTCCATTTGAATCAGTCTTAGTAATCATTGATGATAACATTGTTTTTAGCTTACTTACTTCGCTAATTCCTTGCAAACTTCCTGCTGTTTTTTTCTCTTTATCAAAACCTGTTGAGGTAGCAAGAGAATTAACTATAGAATTATAATTCGTTGTAAAAGTAGTTAAATGCTCTGTTAAAGAATCTAAATCATCGCTTACTTTAAAGTTGGTAATACCTTCTTTTTTAAGAGAAATTTTTGCTCCAATTATTAAATCATCAATGGTATTTGTGCTTCTGCTAATCTCAATACCTTCATAAATAAACTTAGCATCTTGCGCTGTTTGAACATGGTTTGATTTTGCATCAATTCCATCATATTTAGTTTGAGCAGCTTTTACATCTAATTCATTTATAAAATAATTCTCCCTAGAAGTTTCAAAAAATTCTTGAATTCCTTTCTTTTGTTCTTCTGTTAAACTATCAAAATTAGTAGTTTTATTTATACTAACTGCTTTTGTTTGGTTAGTAGCACTATCTTTGTATGAAATATTTAATTCTTCTCCGGTATTTTTAATATATTCAACCCAGTTTTTTGTTTGTTGAGCCATATCGTTTTTATCTTTAAATTCAGCAAAAACTGCTTTTCTCTCATCAGCACTTAGTTTAGATAAATCTGTATCTTTATTAATAGTAAATTCAATATCCTTCTCAACAATTTTATCACCACCATTTGGGTCATTTACAAAAGCTTTATATGTTAATTTTTTTTCACTACTTAATTCAGAAACTTGTTTTTGAATATTTTCTAAGTATCCACTACCACCTAAAATAACTTTAGATGCGTCTAATTGCTCGTTAGCTTTTTTAAGCTCTGTTTTAGCGGCACTAGCATTTGCAGCGTCTAATAAACCAAGCTTTTTAAGAACTGCTTTTGAAAACTCTGCTGTATTAGGGTCGTCAAGTTTAAAAGCACTTCCAAATACTATTTCATTATCAACTCCTGCTTCTTTACTTGTAATCATAAGCCTATAATTATCATGACCTGTATCTAAAACCTTAGTGCTTACAAAATCGCTTAATTTTTTATTATTTTCATTTGTAGCTGATAGAATTTTGTCATTTAAAGTTTGTAAAGAATCCCCTGAATTTACCTTAATAGTAAATGTTTGTTTATTTACAGTGATTTTAAACTCTGCTTCTTTTAGCATTTCTTTTTGACCATCACTTTTAATAATACCAACATCGTTAAATATGCCATAAGTTTCGCTAGAAAAAGAATTAGTCTGATAAGCGTCTTTTGTAGCAAGTTGCTTAACATTAATATCAAAATCACTTACTTTAACACCCTTAGTAGTAGTCATACTAGCACTCTCACCTGTAGCATCTACTTTACTTTTAGAAAATGCTTCTCCTTCTACTAAAGAAGATATATCACCTTTAAAACTGCCTAAAAGTGTTGTTAAATCTGTTAAATCCTTTTGCTTTGCTTGTGTATCAGATAGTTTTTTATTAGGTATTGCTAATAAAGATTTTTGCTCGTTTGCTTTTAAAGCGTCATATTTTTCTTTAAATTGAAATTTATTAGCTCCTGCTATTAATCCTAAACCTGTTCCCATATTTAACTCCTTTTAAATTCTTTAAAGCAATTAACTCTTTTTATCAAAAATAATTCCTATTGCTTCTTTCATACTTTCGCTAAGCTTAATTACTTCTTCATTTGGAATTTTACGAATAATTTGACCTGATTTTGTAGCGATTACATCTACATACATTTGATTGATTTTATCGTTATAACCAAATCTTACATCAGTTTGTAACTCTTCCATATTTTCATTTAATTTTTTAATAGATTCATCAAGCTTTTCTTTTGTTATTTCCTTGTTTATTTCTTCATTTTTTTGCTTACCTGAATTTGTTTCAATATGAGTTTGTTCAACTGGGCGCATTTTAGTTGTTTCTGCACTTGCTTTTAGTTGAGTATCATATTGAGAACTCGCTGCTTTAAAAATCTCCATTACTATCTCCTTTTAATAAGCTTTTTTCTAAATCGGCTAAAGTTTAAAAAACTTCATAGCTTTTGAAAAATTTTTCATCATTTTCTAATAATTTTAAATCTATTAATTTATTTATTACATCTTTATTGCAATCAGTTGTGCTAGGCCATTCACTTAAATAGCCATCTATTTCGCCTTTTGAATACGCTGCAACCAAAATCCCATTATCATCTATTTTAATATCAGTGCTAGGGTCGTAATTATTAAACGCTCTCCAAATTAACATATAAGGATTATTTAAATTAACTCCTTTATCAAATAAAACAACAATCCCACCTAAGTTATTTTTGCAAGCATTATAAATAGTGTCTAAATTATGCTTTCTATCTAAACTTATACAAGTAATTTGTGTTTTTGCTTCAGGATAGAAAATGTTGTATTCATATAAACCAAATTCTTTTAAATCATCTAATAAATTTTTAAGATTTGGTTTAAAACTTGTTTTATCCATTTCTTGTTTTTCTACTTTAAAAGTATGAGCTTTATAAGTAGATTTTGAAGTAGCGTCAAGTCCTAACTTACCACCCATACCTAATTTAGTGCTAGAATGATCTAGTTCATCACATAATCCATAACTTAATAATAATTTTTTAGGAGAGAAATTATTTAAAATATATTCTGTAATTTTAGGATAATCATTTAGATTAGGTGCATTCTCATCTACAAAAATAGCATTTTTTACAAAACTCATCTGCCCTACTCCCCAAAATGCGTGCATATTAGCTAATGCTAAGCCATCATAATTGCTTTTTACTTTAGCTAAAATTAGATTATGAAAAACACCATTTTCAGGCATACAATAATCAATCAAATCAGGGCAAGTTGTCTTAAGTAATGGTAAAAATATTCTCTCTGTTCCATACCCCATCCACTTATCCTCTAAAGGTGGTTTACCAACTACGGTTGCATTATAAATTGGCTCATTTTTGCCTGTAATTTTTGTAATTTTCATAACAGGAAAATTACCTTGCGGAGTATAAAATCCCGTATGATCGCCAAATGGACCTTCAATAGCAAAATGATTTACATCAATTTCGCCTTCTATTACAAAATCACTATTACTTGGAACATACAAATCATTAGTATCACATTTAACTAATTTTGCTCCTTGTTTTTTAATAAATCCATAAAGCATTAATTCAAATATACCTTTAGGCAATGGTGCTTGAGCACAAAATATATGAAGTGGGTCATCGCCTATTGCAATAGCTATTGGCATTTTTTTATTTGCGGCTTTATATTCGTAAAAGAAATTATTAGCATCTTTATGAAGTTGAAAGTGCATTATCAAATGCCCTTCATCTAATACTTGCAAACGATACATTCCTAAATTATTTTGCTTACCATCAAGACTTTTGGTATAAACCTGACCCATTGTAATAAATGCACCTGCATCTTTTTCCCAAGTTTTAAGGATTGGAATTTGATTTAGAGAATATGTTTTTTGCTTACAAGGTGCGTTTTTGTTTATTTCTCTTTTTGGAGCTATATTTTTTAAAGAAAATAATTTATTTGCAAGGTTTAATTTAGCACCAAATGTAGGTGGAATATGTAGCTTTAATAAGCTCTCAATCTCATCTGCAATCTCATCAGGATTTTTACCTAAAACCAAATTAAGTGCTTTGCTATTTGCAAAAACATTCATAATAATTGGCATATCATAATTTATATTGCCTTTTTTTGGATTTGTAAATAACAAAACTTTTGAATCACTCTTTTTAGCTTCTAAATAAGCTAAATGAGCGATTTCTAACTCAACATCTAAAGGTGTATTTATAATCTTTAAAAGATTTTCTTTTTTTAATTTTTCTATATAATTTTTCATAGCATTTCTTTTAATAATTCTTCATTTTCAGCTAGAATTTCTAAAGCTCCGTGTTTTATAAATTCTTTTGCTAAAACTACCCCAAAATCACTTGCATTTGCTTGATTAATCTTTCTTTGCATTTTTATAATTTTACTAGCATCAATTAAGCCAATAATCGCATTTACGCAAATAATCTCATCATCAATAAAAGCTGCATTAATTCCTATTGGAGCACCACAACCACCATTTAAAGTAGCAGTAAAATCACGCTCAATTTTGCATAATAATGCTGTTTTAGGGCAATTTAATTTAGATACAAGATTTAACACCTTTTCATCATTAATACTCTCAATCGCAACAGCACCTTGACCTGCTGAAGGTATCATAATTTTTGTATCTAAAATCTCATAATTTAACTCATCTAAAAGATTTAATCTCTTAAGTCCTGCATAAGCTAAAACTATCGCATCAAATTCGCCATCTTTTAATTTTTTAAGTCTAGTTTGTAGATTTCCCCTTAATGAATGAATGGAAAAATCATCTCTAATTAATCTTAATTGCATTTGACGGCGAAGACTTGTTGTGCCAATTTTTGCACCTTGTTTTAGTTCATTTAATGATTTTTCATTTCCACGAAAAACCACAACATCATTAGGAGTTTCTCTTTTGCAAATACTAGCAAGTTTAAAATCATACGCCAAACTTGCCCCAACATCTTTTAAAGAATGAACACTAATTTGTGCAAGCCCATCGTGCATTGCATTTTCTAATTCCTTAATAAATAAATTCTTCCCACCAATTTTTGCTAAAGGAGTATCTAAAATAACATCTCCTTTAGTGCTAAGCTCTAATAATTCTATATTTAAACTAGGCTCAATTTCTTGTAATTTCGCCTTTACAAATTCGCTTTGCCATAAAGCAAGTAATGATTTTCTAGTAGCTATTTTCATATTTTTCCTTTAAGATTGTTGTTTTATTCTGCAAACTAATGCTTCTTGTAAAAGTGTTCTTGCAACCACTTTTTCTTCTTTTACCATTTTGATATTGTCGCCTAAATCTTCAAATATTTTATATTCATCTTTATTTATTCTAATGATTACATTAGCATTTGGGTCATAATCAAGTATTTTTTTACTAACTACTTCTAAGACTTGTTCGTTTGAAATAGTAACGATTACTGCTGCACTTGTTTTAATACTAGCATTATCAAAACTTGTATTTTGCTCTGCACTAGCATAAAAAACATTTTCTCCCCTACTTTGTCCAAGCTCAACTAAACTCATATCATTTTCTAGCACGATATAAGGAATGCCTTGAGTTTTTAATCTTAGCACAACTTCTTGACCAAGTGAGCCATATCCAAATATTACAAAATGTCCGCTCATTGATTCAATCTTAGGAGCTACGGTAATTATCTCATCATTAGTAATACTTGCAAGAGATTTTATATTTTTTAAAATAAAAGGAGATAAAACCATACTTAAAATTACTGATAAAGTAAGCATTTGAGCTGTATTTGTATCTAGCATTTTATTTGCAACCAATAAAGTAAATATTGCTAAAGCAAATTCTCCAATTTGACTAACGCTTAATGCAGTTTTTAACGAATCACTTTTAGTGCTTCCAAGACTTAATAATAAAAATATACATAAAGTCTTAATTAGCATAATACCAATTGTAAGTGCAATTATTATATACCAATACTGAATGATAATATTTATATTAATTTGAAGCCCAACGGTTATGAAGAAAAATCCTAATAACAAATCTCTAAATGGGATTAAGTCAGCTTCTATTTGGTGTTTAAATTCAGTTTCTGCTATCATCATTCCTGCAATAAATGCACCAAGTGAATATGAAAACCCAAAAAATGAAGCTAAAAACGAGGCACCAACGACAGTGAAAAGTATCGTTGCTATGAATATTTCTTGAGAATTTGTCTTTAATACAAAATAAAGCACCCTGCTATAAATATATTTTCCAATCAAAAATAATAATAAAAGCACAATAAAAGCTGATATTAAAGTCTTAACAACTAAAGTGCTAATTGCAACTCCATCTTGATTGAAAATATCAATCATCAATAATAGTGGAATTACTGCAATATCTTGAAATAATAATATTCCTAAAGCTTTTCTTCCATATCGCTGATTTATGTCTTGATTTTCATTTAGTATTTTTAGAACTATTGCAGTTGATGAAAGTGAAATTGTAAAGCCAATAATTAAAGCAATATCATCAGCTATATTAAATGCGTGGTGCAAAATTACTGCAAATACAATTCCACATATTCCCATCTGTAAAGCACCATTTATAAATACATCGGTTTTCATAGTTAAAAGGTGTTTGATAGAGAACTCAAGTCCTATGGTAAACATTAAAAATACTATTCCAAATTCTGCAATGTGGCTTAATTGTTCTGAAGTAGTTACAAAAAATACTTCTTCAATAATAAAGCCAGTTGCAATATAACCAATAATTGTTGGTATGCTAAATTTTTTAAGCACTACATTTAAAATAATCGCAATAGCACTTGTAATTAAAAATATTTCTAAAAATTCTTGCATTAGCTACTACCTTTATCATCATAAAATATCACATCGTATTTTTGATTTTGTTTAATTAAGGCGTTTTTCTTAGGCTTTTCTTTTAAACCACTTAGCATTTCTTCATAATCTGCTATTTGACTTTTAAGCTCTAAAATAATGCTAACTCCAGCTAAATTTACCCCCAAATCCCTTGTAAATCTTAAGATTAATTTAATTCTATCTACATCTCTTTGCGAATACATTCTAACCTTTCCACAGGTTCTATTAGGCTCAATCAAGCCTTCTCTTTCATATTGTCTTAGAGTTTGTGGATGAATATTTAATTGCTTTGATACTACAGAAATTAAAAATACCGGTTCATCATAGTGCATATTTCCTCCTTTTTATAAATAATCTTTTAAAGCTTTAACCAACTTATCATCAAGCGTATTAATATCAGGTAAAACCACCTTAGCTCTTAAGAATAAATCCCCTTGATTTTTAGAATATGAATTATAAATTCCCCTACCTTTAACACGGATTAATCCACCATTTTTTACATTTTCTTTTAAAGTTACTTTTAAGCCTTGCTCTTTTGGAGTATCAAACTCAACTTTACCACCAAATAAAGCTATTTTTAAAGGAATTTCAAGTTCTTTTGTCAAGTCATCTCCATCACGCTCATACTCTTTTGAATGCTCTATTTTAACAGTTGCTTTTAATGTTAGATTGTCTTTTTGCATAGTTATTTCTTGATTGTTTAATACGCCTGATTTAATCTCTACATCAAAACTAACTCCCCTTACATTAATACTTCTAGTAGTTCCTAAAACAGATTCTAAAAAGCTTATTTTTAACTCAACTTGAGCTGGTTTATTATAAGACCTACTTTGCCCTGCTCCAAAACCAAAATGAGAAAATATATCCTCAAATCCACCACTAAAACCACTTGAATTAAAATTAAAGCCATCAAATCCACCTAAAGTTGGATCATCATAAGCTCTTCTTTTATCTTCATCGCTTAATACTTCGTAAGCTTCGGTAATTTCTTTAAATTTTTCTTCAGCACCCTTATCCTTATTCACATCAGGATGATATTTTCTAGCTAAACTTCTATATGCTTTTTTTATTGTGTCAGTACTTGCGTCTTTTTTAACGCCTAATATGTCGTAATAATTCTTCATCTTTTAATCCTATAATAATAAAAATTTTTGAGTAATATTAGCTAGTTAAGCTTAATAGAGTTTAACCACTTACTATCAACTCTTAAATTATACTTAAAGGAGTAAAAATGCAAAAATGTATATTAGTAATTACCGATGGTATCGGATTAAACGATAGATTAGAATACAATTCTTTTTATCATGCAAAAAAACCAAATTATGATTTTTTAAACCAAAATGCAAAATTTTCAAGACTTAAAACAAGTGGCAATGCAGTAGGTCTTCCAGATGGTCAAATGGGAAATAGTGAAGTAGGACATATGAGTATTGGAAGTGGTAGGGTTATTTATCAAAACCTAGTTAGAATTGATAATGCTATTAAGGATAAAAGCTTAGAAAATATTAGTATTTTAAAAGACTTTTTGAAAAAATATAAAAATATTCATATAATAGGTTTATATAGCGATGGTGGAGTGCATTCAAGTTATATTCACTTTAACGAAATTGCTAAAATTGCAAGCGTTAATAATAATATTTTTATGCACTTAATAAGTGACGGAAGAGATGTTAAACCAAATTCTTTTAAAGATTTTATAAAAAATAATCCAAGTTTTATAACTCCAAGCAGTATTTCAGGTAGATTTTATGCTATGGATAGGGATAATAACTTAGATAGAACAAATGAATATATAAATATGCTTTTTAGTAAAGCAAATAAAAGTGATTTAGAACAATACATAAACGATAATTATGAGAATAAAATTTATGATGAGTTTTTTAAGCCACTTAATCTTGGTTTTGATGGCATTGGTAAAGATGATGGAGTTATTATCATTAATTATAGAAGCGATAGAGCAAGGCAAATTGCAAGTGAGCTGAAAAATCGTTTGAGTAAAAATCAAGTTTTGTGTATGTGTGAATATGATGAAAAACTTGACTTAGGCGTGATTTTTCCAAAAATTGATATTAAAAATACCTTAGCTGAAGTCTTAAGCAAAAATAATTTAAGGCAATTTCACACAGCAGAAACAGAAAAATATGCCCATGTTAGCTTTTTCTTTAATGGTGGGGTAGAGAAAGAATTTCTTAATGAAAAGCGTGTATTAATCCCAAGCCCAAAAGTAAAGAGCTATGATGAATTACCGCAAATGAGTGCTTATTTAGTTTGTGATGAAGTAATTAAGGCTATGAATGATGGTTTTGATTTTATCGTAGTTAATTTTGCAAATGGCGATATGGTAGGTCATACAGGAAATTATGAAGCTTGTATTAAAGCGGTTGAGTGCGTTGATGAATGCTTAGGCAAAATCATTAAAGCTTGTAAAGAAAATAATTATGCTATGCTACTAACTTCAGATCACGGAAACTGCGAAGATATGAAAGATTTAAATGGCAATATTTTAACCAATCATACAACTTATGATGTTGGTTGCTGGCTTTATAATTATCATAAAGATAGTAATTTAAAAGATGGCTCATTAGCAAATATTGCTGCTAGCGTGCTAAAAATACTAAATTTAAATAAGCCTAGCGAAATGGAAGAAGCTTTATTTTAAATCTTTATTCCTAGTTCAAATTCTTTAAAAAATTAATGGAATTTGAATTAGGATTTTAATAAATTTAAATATATTTTATTATTATCATTTTTTAATCATCATAAACTATATCCGATAAAACTGCATATTTTAACAATTCATTATAACTTGTTTTCATTTTAATTCTCCTTTTAATTTATTGAAATAATTTTGATAAACATCATTAGAACAACTACCACTGCTAGAATAATTACCTAAATAAAGATAATAATTATCAACAAATAACCTAGCAAAAGAATCATAAATTCTATCAAAATCAGGATGCTCTGGAAGTTTAAGCTGTACATATGATTTTGCGTAACTACAATCCACAAAATAACCATAAATATCATAATTTATTAGCTTATCTTTACTAAGTCTAGTTGGTAATTCTGAAGCTTTTTCTTCAAAAC
>NZ_JACGAR010000035.1:0-11314 GCF_020137585.1 Campylobacter sp. RM12654 | reverse complement strand
ATTACTAAAAGTTACAATATATCAAAATATTAAATAAAATAATAATAGTATTAATTAAAATCAAACCAATTAATTTTAAAAGTATTAATTTTAAGGAAAACTTATGAAAATAGATATCTCGCAAGTAAAAAATATAGCAATGTCTTGGGCTGATAATGTTAAAACTAAAGAATTAAATACTAAAGATATTAGCAATTTAAAAGATAATATAAATAAAAATAATTTTGAGATTAAGACAAGTAAAGAGCAAAATTACAATGTATTTTTTAAATTTGATGAAAGTAATATCGGGGTAAAACTTAGTGACAAGAATATTAATAGATTAAAAGAATTTTTTAATGAAGATAATTTCATTGATACTAGCAAAGGCATTATTTTAGATAAAGATGCAGCAAGTTTTGTCGCTGGGTGGTTTAGCGATGTAGCGTATAAGAGTAATTTTTTAGCAGCCGATAGAAATAACGATGGAGAAGTAGATAAAAAAGAAATTGATTATACTATCTATGCATTTGCTTTATATATAGAGCCAACTAAAGATGGTTCAGGACAAGCTACTAAAGTTGCAAGTTATGTTCCAAGTATTTTGACTGTTAATAATAAACAATCAACTGATATTAGCACAATACTTGATGAAACTATTAGTATGGATAAAAATCTTGATGGTTATATAACAATTGCTGAAAAATATGATTTTAAAGATATTGTTTATGAATACGGAGTATTTTTAGATAATCTACCTTTTATGACAATTTCACACAAAAAAATAAATACTAATATAACTGAAGAATTAAATAAAAAAACAGAAGAACAAATCAAACTTAATAATATAATTGAAAAACTTAAAAAATCACAATCTTTAGATAATAACGAAAAAGAAATATTACAAAAATTTAATATCCAAAACATAAGTAATGAATTAAAAATAAGCGAAGATAAATTAAAAGATTTAATTAGTAATGATAAGCTAGGAGATTTTATAGATTTTACGAAAGAATTTAAAAAAGATTTAAGCGATACAAGATTAATTGATATAAGAATTTGAAATAAAATTTCAAATTCTTAATTTTAATTATTTTTTATCAGCTTCAGCAAAAATTTGAACTTTTACTTCGTTTGCTACTAAGCTCTCATTTGTATCTTTTGCTACATCAAAATCTTTTCTTAAAAGGTCAAGATTTAGGTCAAACCCAAGTTTAGTTTTATCTCCCATTGTAGCAACACCATTGATAGCAACATCAAATGTTACTTCTTTTTTAACGCCATTTATATTTAATTCCCCTGTCATTTTTCCTTGTGTATCACTTACTTTTTCGTATTTACTCATAACAAAAGTAAGTTTTGGATTAACTTTTTCATTTAAAAAATCACTTGATTTTAAATGCTCGTCTCTTTTTTCACTATTTGTATCAACGCTTGCTACATCAACGCTTGCATTAAATACTTTAAAAGTTTTATTAGCTTCATCAAAATCTATCATCGCATCAAAACTTTTAAATTTGCCCTTAGCATTAGAAACTAACATATGTTTAACGCTAAATTCAACGCTAGTATGAACTTTATCAAGAACAAATTCACTAGCACCTAAAATACCTGCTAAGCTTAAAGCTAAAAATAATTTTTTCATAATATACTCCTAAAATAAAATAAGACTAATATAATCTCATAAAAAGATTAATCATTATCATAAATATTTTATCATAAGCTAAAAGGAGAAAATATGAAACATTTATTAATAATTGGAGCTGGTGGAGTTAGCCGTGTAGCAACCTATAAAGCAGCTGAATATAAATATTTTGATAAAATCACGCTTGCAAGTAGAACAAAAAGCAAATGTGATGAAATAGCAAGTTTTATTAAAGAGCGTTTAGGAGTTGAGATTGCAACTGCTACGATTAATGCTGATGATACAAATGCAGTTGTTAAGCTTATACAAGATATAAACGCTACGATTTTATTAAATGTGGCTTTACCTTATCAAGATTTAGCTTTAATGGACGCTTGTTCTCAAACTAAAATTCCATACATTGATACAGCAAATTACGAACATCCTGATTTAGCTAAATTTGAGTATAAAGAGCAATGGGCTAGAAATAATGACTTTTTAAAAGCTGGTGTTCCTGCACTGCTTGGAAGTGGATTTGACCCAGGTGCAACGAATGTTATGTGTGCGTATGCGCAGCAATATTTATTTGATGAAATTCATACAATTGATATTATGGATTGTAATGCAGGAGATCACGGCTATGCTTTCGCAACTAATTTTAACCCTGAAATAAACTTAAGAGAAGTTAGTGCAAATGGTAGATATTGGGAAAATGGCGAGTGGATTGAGACTAAACCACTTGAGATTAAAGTTGAACACGATTATCCTGAAGTTGGGGTTAAAGATAGCTATTTACTTTATCATGAAGAACTTGAGAGCTTATGTAAAAATATAAAAGGTTTAAAAAGAATTAGATTTTTTATGACTTTTGGACAAAGCTATATTCAACATATGAATTGTCTTAAAAATGTAGGTATGCTAGGAATTGAGCCAGTTGAACATCAAGGAATGAAGATAATTCCTATTGAGTTTTTAAAGACACTTTTACCTGACCCTGCAAGTCTTGGTGCAAGGACTAAAGGCAAGACAAACATAGGTTGTATTATTGAAGGTATTAAAGATGGCAAGGCTAAAAAAGTATATATTTATAATGTTTGCGTACATGAAGAATGCTACGCTGAAACTGGCGCTCAAGCAGTAAGCTACACAACAGGCGTTCCTGCTGCAATTGGAACATATTTAATAGCAAGTGGCAAATGGAGCGGAAAAGGTGTGTTTAATATGGAAGAATTTGATGCAAAACCATTCTTTGATGAAATGAATAAAATGGGTCTTCCTATTAAAATACTAGAGCTATAAAAAAATAAACAATAATTCTTATTATTTAAGAATTATTGAATTTAAAAAAAATTAATATATATTAATTAAGTTTTTATAAAATGGCGTTTTTTAAAAATGGGGGGGGGTCGGCGATGTTAAGAGTTTTGTTAAAAGTTTTTATTTTAGTTTTTACTTTACTAGTATTAAATGCTTGTTCTTCTATGTTTTTAGGCTATGAAGAAGAAAATAAAAATAAAATATATTCTTTAGATACTAAAGACTGCGAATTACTTACGAAAAAAGAGCTAAAATACTCAAAAGAAAATGTATTAGAAAAGATTAAAGACCCACTTTACAACGGCAATTATTACGGATATCAAGCATTCTTGTGTAAGTCTTATAAAGATAGTATTAAGCTATTTGATTTTGTTGAAGATGGTTATAAAGATAAAGATGAAAAAAATATATTGTTAAAGATTGGAGAAGGAGTTTTAGAAGGTCTTTTTAATGATAATATAACTGATTATAGCGGTCAATATTATGAAAAAATGCTAACTAATACATACAAATCAATGAGTTATCTAGCTTTAGGCGAATACGATGAAGCTGGAGTTGAAATCAAAAGAGCCTTAGATAGACAAAAAAGAAATAAAGAAGAATTTGAAAGCGATATTTTAAGCGAATTAAACTACTTACAACAAAAACCTAGAGAAAGTAATGAAGTAATAGACATTATAAATAATAGTGTCCCAATTCCTGCTTATAAGTCTTATGCTAATTATTCTAATCCATTTGTTAGCTATTTTTCTGCTCTTTATTATATTTTAGATGGTAGGTCAAATAATTCTATTGATTTATTAAAAGAAGTTTATTCTCAAGAAAATGATTTGCTGTTTTATCAAGATTATGAATTAGCTAAAAACAATTTCAACACTAAAAGAATAGCAAATAAAATAAAAAAAGGAATGCAAATATCTAAAACAAATAAATATATTTGGGTAATTTATGAAAATGGTAAATCTAAATCTTTAAAAGAATTTAATCTATCATTGCCTATTGTTTTTATTAAGAAAAACGATAATGATATAGATTATAAAATTCCTTTTGGAAATGAAAAATACTCTGTTTATGCTAATCAATTAGCCGTTAGTAGTTTAGTGTTTTCAATAGCAATTTTAGGAGATAGTAGTGATGCTTATCCTTTTATAATGGCAAATAATCAAAAAACAAGGCTTCTAAGTGATATGGATAAAATAATAGGCGCTGAATACAAAGCTACATTAATACCTAGAATATCTAAGTCTTTTTTAAGAGCGATTACTAAAACAATGATTAGTGTAAAAGCCAATAAAGAGAATTTATATTCTGGCATAGGTGTTGATTTGGTAAATAATTTATTAAACCATTCTGATATTAGATACTTTATAGGTTTACCTAAAAACTATCAAGCAATTAGAATTGCAAATAGTGGAAGTATAAATATTGCAAGTCCAAATTCTCAAACACTATTTTCACAAGAATTAGATATAAATAAACATTATGTAATACTTGTAAAAATTCCTACAATAGGAACTGAATATATAACAATATTTGAAGAAAGGTAAAAAAATGAAAAAATATATCTTAACCGCTTTTGCTGTATTTTTATGTTCGTGTGCTAACAATGCAAATGTAATCAAAAACAATCAATGCTTTAATGTAAGCTATTTAGATGAAGATTTAAATAAAATTCTAAAATGCGAAGAAAGAAGCAATAATGATTTTAATAACCTAATAATTAGTATTGAACTTACTAATATAAGCAATAATGAACTAAATCTTAAATACTCACAAGATTGGTTTTATGATAATGGTATGCATGTTGATAATTTAGGTTTAGCTAAAAAAGAGCTAACACTACAACCAAAAGAAACAAAATATATAAAATTAGGTGCTCCAGCAAACGCACATAATTACAAAATAAAAATTAACAAATTTAATTAAGGAGACAAAATGAAAAAATACTACACACTAGCTTTAGCACTAAGTTTAGGAGCTTGTGCAGCTGCACCAAGTTATGTCGTTGATGAAGTAAATAATGGCAAAAATCAGCCTGTTTCACTAGGTATTGATGATATAGATTTACAAAATGCGGCAAGAGATTTGATTAATTCTATGTTAGCAAGCCCTGTTTTTGCTACTTCAAATCCAAACGAACGCCATATTCTTGTAATGAGTAGGATTACTAATGATACAATGCAACATTTTGATACAGATATTCTTACTAAAAAAATAAGAATTGCTTTACTTAATTCTGGTCGTGTTTATGTAACAACAGCAATTGGAGCTAATGGGGCTGAGGATAATATGACCCACGCTACAAGAGAATTAAGAGATAATGACGAATTTAATCAAAAAACAATCGCTAAAAAAGGCACAATATTAAGTGCAAATAGGTCTTTAAGCGGTAAAATAATTCAAAGAAATACTAGAATTAAAGGAACTTTTAGTGATTCTCAAAGAGTTGATTATTATTTCCAAATGACGGTTACAAATCTTGATAATGGCTTAGCAATTTGGGAAGATGAAATAAAAATTAATAAACTTGGTTCAAATAGGAGTGTAGCATGGTAAAAAAAATAGTTTTATCTTTGGCATTAAGTTCAGTTGTTTTTGCAAATACTTGCGAAAATCCAGGAAATGATATAGAAACATTAATAAAATGTGCAAAAAGTGAGCTTTTAGAAAAAAATCCAAACGCTAAAGTTTATATAGAAACAATATCAATTCCAAAGCATCCAAACGACCCACAATATTATGATTTTTTAAGTGCAAAGTATAATGAAGCATTTTTAAAAATTAAATCTAATTTAGCAATGAAAATGGCAGGAAACTTAGTTGCAAAAGAAATTGCTAAAAAGAATGATCATAGTAAAATGCCAGCAGAATTAGTAGAAGAAAGACTAAATAAAGAAATAGAGCGTCAAAGAAGACTAGAAGAAGCAAAAAATGAAAAAGAAGGTTTCTTAGATGGCTTAATGAATAAATTTTTCGGCAGTGATGATAAGATTGATTTGACAAAACCACAAATTGATGAAGAATTAAGACTTCGTGCAGAAGAAGTGCTATATAGCAATACTTTTAAAGAAGAAATGTATAAAGTAGCTCGTGAAGAAATATCAGGATTAATTCCTTATGAAAACTTTATAGTAGTTAGTGATAATGGTGAAACAGAACTAGGAATAGTAGCATATACATCACCTAAGTCAAGAGAATTAGCAAGAGCTTTAGCAGGTGGCTATAAAGCAAATGCTACAAACAATGAAGAACAATGTAAAAGTGCTGATGCAGTAGTGAATGCTTTAGGCTCAAGTGATAATAAAATAAATAAATTAGGTTTAAAATTCTTTTACAACGAAGCTTGCCAACCATCACTTTTAGCTTTTGGAATGGATACTTATAAGATTGAGGATGGAATGACTAATGAATATAAAAGTTCAAGTTATTCAGTAGCTCAAATATTAGCAGAAAAAACTTTAGCTACTTTTGTAAAATCATCTATTTATACTTATACAAATGCAGATAAAACTACTGATACAGTTCAAAAAGCCTATACAACTTTAATTAAAAAAGGTGCAAATGAAAGTGCAACTGGTGGTAAAGAAACTAGATCAGATAGCTATTCTGATTTAGAAGAATTTTTTAGCTCTGAAGCACAAATGAGCCTAGTAGGTGTTGAAGTTGCTGATAAATGGACTAAGCAATTTGATACACACGGAGTTGCTGGGGTTATTATGTATTATTCACCTACAAGCATAGAACAAGCAAAGCAAGAAAGAAAAGAAATCAAAGGTGATTTAGATAAAAAAACATTAGGCTCAAAAACAAGCGAAATTCCATCAAGTGGTAATGCAAAAGTAATTCGCTCTAAAAATATTGATGTTGATGATTTCTAGGATTAAATTATGAAAAAGATATTAATTGTTTTTTTAGGCTTATTTTTAGTAAGCCTAAATGCTAAAGTAGTAACTACAACTAGCACAAAAACTGCTACCGGAGAAGGCTATGGCATTACATACGAGCAAGCAGTAGATAATGCTTTAGCAGAAGCTGTTTTGAAATTAAACGGAGCCTATGTTAAAACTAGACAAGAAGCTCAAATTAGTGCGATAAAAAGTGGTGATGAAAATGAGATTTATAAACACTTTAACCAACAAATTAGCAAAGCAACAAATGGTCGCTTTAGCTCTTTTGAAGTTATAGAAAATACAAAAACAGAAGATGGATTTAGAGTAGTCGTAAGTATTCAAAAAACAGCAGTTTCAAAAAAATACGAACTAGCCGGAATGAAAAACGATAGAAGAAAAATCATCGTAGCACCTGCTCTAAGTCCGAATAATTTTTCTTTATTAGGAAGAGATAGCGAACAAATAACAAGAGATTTAAGATTTAAAATAGAAAGCAATATCCACAAAACTCGTAAATTTGATTTATTGGATAGACAAGAAGGAGAAGCATTAGCTGTTGAAAGAGATATAATTTTAAATGACGCAAATAAAGATGAAGCTTTAAAATTAGGTCAAAATCTAGGCACTGATTATATATTACTTTACACCATAAGCGATGTTAATACAATTAATAAAAATTACTCAATTATTGGCAGTGGTAGTAGTTCTAAAGTAAGTGTTAGTATAAATTATCAAGTTATTACATTTGCAACTAGACAAATAAGATTTGCTGATAGCATAAACCTTGATATAAAATCTAAAGATTATGATAGCATTTTAAACAATATTGCAAGCACTATTGTATTAAACACTCAAGCTGCTATTTATCCGCCAAAAATAGAAAAAATCAGCAATAATCAAGCAGTTTTTACTCAAAGCCTACCTATAAATACACAACTAGAATGCTATAAAAAAGGCGATAAAATCTATGATAGTTACACAAAAGAGCTAAACGGCTACGAAGAAATTTTTAGTGCTTTAGTGCAAGTAACTAATGCAAATGCTAAAACAAGCTATGCAAAAATACTAGAAGGTAATGCAAATAAAGGCGATATTTGTAGATTTAAAAATATTGGCAACAACTCTACAAGTAATGATGCAAATGGAAAAGATGTAAAAGATATAACACCGGTTCAAGGTGGTGGATTTATATTTTAAAAATAAAAAGAATTTGATTTATTCAAATTCTTTTATCATACAAATTCTTACTATCTTTATACGCCATTAAAATAGCTAATAAATCTCTTTCATCTTTGATATTTTGAATATTAATTTTGCTAAGTATTTCTTCCATACTTTCACGAGTGCTAGTGCCTTTTACTTCTATTTTTTCTCTAGGCTTTTCTTCTTCATATTCAGCTTTTATTTTTAGATATTCTTTTTTAAAATCATCTATGCTTATTTTTTCATCTGCAAATAATCTAAAAAGCCTTTCATCATCGCTAAAATTAAATCTTAAATCATCATAATATGTAAAGCTACCACTACTACTATTTATAGGATTTGCTTGCAAAAAGCTTTGCAAATCTTTTTTAATCTCTATATCAGAATGCTTTGCAAAAGCTCTTTGATAAATACTATTTGTCTTATAATCATTTTGAACTTGTAAAAACAAATCAAACATATCATTAGGCTTAGCAATTTGGCTAAGCTCTTTGCTTAAATCTATCTTTTTTAAATCTTTATTATTTGTATTAATGAGATTTATTTGATTTAAAGATGGGTTAATTTGCATTTATGTCCTTTTGTTTATAAACTCGGTTTCTAGCATAGATAAAACATAAGCATCATAGCTATCTTTTTGCTCTCTTAGAGATTTTACCAAGTTTGCTAAGTTTTCTTTATACACATTTAAATCACTCTTTACTTCAATCGGTTCTCTTTTAATCTCTTTAGTATCTAGCTCTTTTGCTGCTAAATCCTTAGTAATTGCTAAAATCCATCTAGGTTTAAATTCTTCTATGCTTAAATCACTATTCAATAAGCTTTCTAGCTCATCATTTAAGGCGATTTGCCCGTTTATTGAATTTGAATTAGTCATAATAAAGCTTAAAAGTTCGCTTAATTCATTTAAACTACTTTTATCATCAAGCCCTAATAGTTTGCCATAAATAGTAACTTCGCCATTCTTACTAACCCCACTAAAACTCTTACCCCAATTATCGTGATTATATAAATTAGAAATGCCTTTTAAATCATCAGAGCTTACTGGCTTAGAATTTAAATCTTTATTAGTTTCAGTCCTTATCTCATCTCTTAAAAATATTTGCCTTAAATCCAAAATACTCTGATTGTTATTTATGATTGTCATTTTAACTAAACCCTTTTATCATATAAATTCTCGCCATTTTTATAGGCTAAAAATAAAGCTAATAAATCTCTTTCATCTTTGATATTTTGAATATCAAGTTTGCTTAAAATATCTTCCATACTTTCACGAGTGCTTGTGCCTTTTACTTCTATGGCTTCAAATGGTTTTTCTTTAGTTTGTTCTTCTTTTTCTTCTTGTTTAATTTCTTCTTTTGTATTTATTGCATTATTTCTTAAATTTTCTTTTTCTTTAACTCTAGCTTGTAATTCTTCAACGCTTGGCATTTTCTTACTATCTATATAACCTAAAGGAAAATCATCAGGCAAACCTAAAGATGGCATATTTAGTGAGTTTAGCGTTCTATCAAGCTCTTTTTTATCAATTTCTACCCAATTTTTCATAAATTCTTTGCTTATTTCTTCTACTAAATCAGGGTCTAATGCTCCAAACACACAATAACCTGCCTTTTCTCCAAGATTTAGATTTTTATCATTTATTGGATTGTAAGTCGGATCGTTTTCTAGCTTTTGCTGGGCTAGTTTAAGATATTCTAAACTAGCCTTTCCATCTTCATAATAAGGTTTATTGGCTTGAATATCTAGGTTATCATTTTTTTTACTAATTTTAGTTGTTGGATATGTTATATAAGAATTAGCCGTTATTTTCATAATCATCTCCTTTATCATCTATATCAGCAAAATTAACAAAAACTTTAAAAATATAAAACTTATTTAAATTTCTTTTATTTGACTTGGGCGTGGTAAATTTGGCTTTAGTTCTTTTGTAATATTTGGCTTAATTATTAGAGCGTATCCACCTAAACCATCTTTATCCCATACGCTATAAAATTCTTTTTTAGAGCTTAGATATTCGCCAAAGCTTGGGTCATATACTTTCACAAAATCCCCATTAATATTATTTACCACTACAAAATGTGGAAATCTCGGGTCATTTTCAATCTTTACTATAAAAGGCACGAATATTTTTTCAAATATATTACGATTTAATTTATAAGCTTTTGCATTAAAACCCAATTTATTTAACGCATTATTTAATTCATTAAAACTTAGCATATTAGTATTTTTATCTAAAACTTCTAAAATATCTTTTTCACTAAAACGCTTGATATTTGTTAGATTTAGTAATGTCGCTATACTACTTGCCCCACAAGATTCTTCATAACTTTGTCTTACTACGGAGTTATTTTTGATTTGTCTATAAGACTTCACTGCAAACTCGGCATTAAGACAAGTTATAGTTATAAAGATTATTAGAATTTTTGCCATAAGCTAATACCAAACACACTATCAGGAGCAGCTGAACCACCACCAAAACTAGCGTTAAAACTGATACTTGTATCATCATTTATACTATAAGTTGAGCCTACACTATATGTTGGGATACTTCTTAGATTTGTATATTTTACACCATTGATTTTCTGAGCTGCTTGAAAACTCTGTGAAGCTTCTAAATCAAGCGTAATTTTAGGGCTTAATACTATACTAAGATTTGCACCAAAATTATAAGAATTTCCATAATTTATCGCTAGTTTATCAAAAGTCCTAGTATCATTATATGTAAATCCCATATAAATACCCCAAATAGCAGGGTCGCTATATCCTTTTAAGTTTAGCTTAGCTGAATGTGATTTAAAATAAAAACTTTTATTTGTATCAAGTGCTTTTTCTCTTTGTAATAATCCTGCTTGATAAGAAAAACTAAGTATTTTATCACTAAAACTATCAAATCTATAATTAAACCCAAGCCACAAGCTCTCAAATGAATAATGAGTTTCACTCATAGGCTTACCCGTAAAAAAATTACTATATTCATTTCTAGTAGCATTAGCGCCAATTGAAGTTATAAAATCAAGCTTGTTATTAAATGAATATATCAAAGTTTCATTCAAACTAAGCCTTTTATTATCAGTCCAAATCACAGGATCGCCTCCTATTATTAGACTTGGATAACTTGTGTAGATATTAGCATTCCCGCTAGTGATTAAACTAAGACTTGTAATGCTTCTAAGTCCGATTTGTCTTTTAAAAAGACTATCAATAGTAATAGCATCAGAGCCAAATAAAAAGCTTAAAGTAAATGCTATAAAAAATAACTTTTTCAAACTCTTCCTTTCAATTTAAAATATAAAATTTC
>NZ_JACGAR010000034.1:0-13234 GCF_020137585.1 Campylobacter sp. RM12654 | reverse complement strand
TGTGAGAGCGGCGGATTTAACAGGAACTGCTAGTGTAACATTTAAAAATGTTGATGGTATTAATGATGTAACAATAGAACCTGTAAAACTTACAAATGGTAAAGGCGATGTGAGTGCTAGCACAGGTCTTGGAGCGTTAGCAGAAGCAATCAACAAAGCTAGTGATAAGACAGGTATTAAAGCTAGTGTAACTGCTATTTCAACATTTGAGCAACCTATTAAAGCTGGTGAAACTACTTCAAATTTCTCAATTAATGGTGTAAAAATCGGAACAGTAAGCGTTCAAGAAAAAGACGCTAATGGTGCTTTAAGAGCTGCTATTAATGCTGTTAAAGATCAAACAGGGGTTGAGGCTTCTGTAGATACTAAAGGAAGACTTGTTTTAGCTAATAGAGATGGTAGAGGGATTAAGGTTGAGGATAATGTGAAGGTTCCTAATGGTGCAGATGATGTTCATTCTTTAGTAGTAAGAGATGCAGTAAATGGCAACAATAAAAAAGGTGTGGATTTAAGTACAGCAGATGCTTGGAATGCTAACGGGGCTAATGGTAGTATTTTAGTTGGAGAAAATAGCTTCGGAGATGTTAAGAATGCTCATGGAGTGCAAGATGCTGCTATTTACAACGATGGTTTAACTAAGACTAAGCAAGCTACTGCTGCAAGTAATGCTTATAATGCTTTCCATACAGAAGAGCAAAAGGCTTTAGATAAATTTAAAGATGCAGCTATTAAGGCTTTAGATGCTTATATAGGTGGAACTGCCGATACAGGTAAAGATCTAGATAAAGTTAAGGGTAATGCTGCTGCTGAAAAACTTAAGGATATAATCAAAAATTCTACTAATTTTGCAGATATTACTGATAAGCTAGATGCTTTTAATACTGCTCATAGTGCTGCAATTCTAGCAGCTAATAAAGATGATTTACAAACTGCTATAACAGCTGCAGCTCAAGATTATGCAAAAACAACAACAACTGCTGCTAATAAAGAATTAGGTAATCTTGCAGCTTATGAACAAAAAGATGATGTAAAAACTGTAAATGACGAGCTTGATAAATTACAGAAAAAATTAGCTGCTGCTGCTCAAACTACACCTACAAATATGGCAGCGGTAAAAACATTAGGTACTGATGTAGATGCTTATGTAAAAGCAGCTAAGGCTGCAGGGACTAAAGAAGTAGATTTTGCTAATCTTGATGTGGCTGCTATAGGTGCGGCAAGATTAGCAAATACAGCATTTAATAATGGTGCTAATCCAACTACTGCTAAAGAAATTACCGATTTGTTTAATAGTTTAAAAACTCAAACAACTAAGGCTGATGCTAACGCTACTATAGATAAATTAACTAAAAAATTAGAAGAAGTTGTGAATGCAGCAGATGGTAAAGCAATGAATACAGCAGAAGCTCAACAAGGTATGGTAGCTCACTCATATTTACAATTCTTCGCTGGTGTTAAAGCTGGACTTAATGAGCCTGATAACGCAGGTCTTAGCTCAATTATAGGACTAAATACAACTAACTCAACTAATATGGGAAGATTAAGCCTAGTAGCAAACAACGGAAGAGATATTCAAGTTGAAGTTAAAGATGCTAATGGTTTCGTATCAAACTCAGCTTTAGGATTTGATAAAAATGTTAGTGAAGCAACAGTAAGCTTAAGAGAAACTAATGCAACAATTAGTAGAGCTCAAGCAGATGCTATGGGCTTTAATAACGAAGAGTGGCAAGCAGGAGATAATGGCGATAACCAAAACGGCTACGCAGCAGGTGTTATGACATTAAAAGGTGCACAAGCTATGATGAATATTGCTGAAACTGCTCAAAAAGCTCTTGAAGCAATTAGAAGTGACCTTGGTTCTGTCCAAAACCAACTTGTTTCAACTGTTAATAATATTTCAGTTACTCAAGTAAATGTTAAATCAGCTGAAAGTAATATTAGAGATGTTGACTTTGCATCTGAGAGTGCTACATTTAGTAAACACCAAATCCTAGCTCAATCAGGTGTATATGCAATGAGCCAAGCTAACGCTGTTCAACAAAACGTAATGAGATTATTACAATAGTTTTAAAGGTGCAATGCACCTTTAAAAACGCATTAAAGATTATTGCGTTAATAATTGAAGTTTTTAAGATAGCATTAGCTATCTTAAAAAATGACTAAGGTTATTGCAATAATCCTAAGGGGAGCACTCGCTCCCTTTTTTAAATTTAAAAATCAATTTCCCAATTTAAATTCTTTAAAACTTTATAATTTAAACATATTTAGTATAAGATAACGATTATAAAAGGAGTTAAGATGAAAGAATTTAATTTTGATAACGCTGTGAAAAATCCATATATAGATAAAAATTTAAAAACACAAGAATACCAAGAAGAAAGACGATTAGTCAGTCAAACTATGGCAAAAATGGAAAAAGAGTTAGACAAACCAGAGATTTTATCAGTATTTAAAAGATTAAAAGAATTAGATTAAGAGATTTCGCTAAAAGCTTGATAATTTAATATGCTATAAGATAACGATTACAAAAGTAACAAATATGAATGTAACAATTACAACAAATAATAATCCGTATTTTTAAAGGCTTTAAAATAGATTTTAAAAACCAAGTAAAGAAGATAAAAATCTAACGCTTGATATTATTAAACGCCTTGCAAATGATGAAGTCTTAGAACTGATTTATAAAAACTACGCATTGCAAGGGGTTTTAAAAGATTGCAGAGATTGTCATATCAAAAATGATTTAGTGCTAGTGTATAAAAAGATAAAAATATATTAATTCCAACTTGCATTAGCACTATAAATCATAGCAAAATAAATAATTTAACATAAATTAGATTTTAGCGATATATTTTTATTGTAATTATTTTAAGGTGCTATTCTTAGCACCTTTTTTATAAAAACTAAGCAAAATCAAAAAACTATCATAAAAAATATTTATGATTGTTTTAAATCCACCCTTACAACCAGCGTTTTTTCTTAAAAAATATAATAGGTATTATTGTAGAGATTATCATTAGGCTCAAGGTTATAAAATACCCATATTGGAATTTTAATTCAGGCATATTCTCAAAGTTCATTCCATAAATTGTCCCTATTAAAGTAGGCGGCATCATAGCAACGGTAACAACGGTAAAAAGCTTTATGATTTTGTTTTGTTCTATGTCAATTTTGCTAGTTAAAATCGTCTGTATATTATCTAAAATCCCAAGTTGCGAAAGGCTAAAATCTATTAAAGAATTTAAATCTTTTAAAATTATGTCTAAATTCTCTTTAATATGAACGCCTATTTTATCGCTTTTAATAAGTGATGATAAGGTCTTTTTCTTCTCAAATAACGAATACCTAATCTGCATATTTAAATCTTGAAGATTTGAAATCTTAGCAAGGTAAAAATCATAATCAAGAGCATTTTTTTGCTCTAAAATCTCGGTTTTTAGCAATCTTGAAACCTTATCAATCCACTCTAGCACATCTCCATCTTTATCCACTCTCATATCAAAAATCTCGCTTAATATCTCATAGCCACTTTTATAATGAGTTGGATTTGCTAGAATTATGTTTTCTACAGAAGCAAAGGTCGGAATTTCTCT
This sequence comes from Campylobacter sp. RM12654, assembly GCF_020137585.1. Lineage (NCBI taxonomy): Bacteria > Pseudomonadati > Campylobacterota > Epsilonproteobacteria > Campylobacterales > Campylobacteraceae > Campylobacter > Campylobacter sp. RM12654. The sequence goes on along the minus strand of NZ_JACGAR010000034.1, from coordinate 9,641 downwards.
AGCACGGATTGTAAATAATACTTTTTTATTTAGTAAAAATGTAATCGTATCTTTTGTAGTGGTTGTTTGATTTAGAGCGTCTTTATTTAAAAACACATTATTAATAGTAATAGTATCTTGCTCTTCCCAATATCTCGCACTTTCTTCTATGTTGTATTTTTCATCATCGTTTGGAATTTTAATATTAAAATTATTTTCTATATAAGCAATCTCATCTAGGTTGAAATTAAACAAATCTACCCATAAAGTATTTTCAGGTATTTCTTCATTGATATTAATAGTGCGTTTTAATACATTTAAATTGTCTTTATAATAAATAAAAAGCATAAAAATCCTTTATAAATTTTAATTATTATAATGAAAATTTTGAAATTTTAAATAGGATTTAAGGCTAAGCTTAAATCCTAAGAATTATTGTTTTAATTGTAAAAGTGTGTTAAGCATTTGATCACTTGTAGTAATTGTCTTAGAGTTTGCTTGATAACCCCTTTGAATTACGATTAAGTTTGTTAGTGATGTGCTTAAATCAACGTTAGACATTTCAAGGCTACTTGCTTGGATTTTACCACGACCACCTGTTGTAGCAGCTCCGATTACTGGCTCACCTGAGTTTGATGTTTGAGTGAAAACATTGCCGCCTTCAGCTTCTAAACCTTCGTTGTTTGTAAATGTCGCCATCGCAATTTGTGCTAGACCAAAGCTTCTACCATTTGTAAAGCTTCCGATGATTGTTCCGCTTTCATCAATTCTAATTCCGTTTAAGTCCCCACCACTAAAACCATCTTGAGAAATACCACTTGTATTGCTCTCTCTATCATAACTTGTAATTCCATCAAAATCATTTGGATTACCGAAATAAAAATCTATGTTTTGATTAGGAGTTGAGCCGTTGTTTGCTGTAAAGCTTACTGAACTTGGGCTAAATCCTTGTAATGAACCATCGCTATTAAATCTAATTGTTCCTGTTAGGACATTTTTTGGACCTTCGCCACTAATGTTGATTTCACAAGGCTCTGGAACTTGAATTACTATTCCCCACTCTGTGCCACCATCATCTGTGTAGCCGATTTTTGTAAAGTCATATTTGATTGAGTGTTTTGTCCCAAGTGAGTCAAATATATCAATACTTGAACTATGTGCGCTCATATAAAGCCCTTGAGTTTGACGAATTCCATCTCCACTTGTAAGTGCTCCTTGCATACCTTGCATTGTTTTCATAAACTTATCGTTTTCATTAACATTATTTGCCGGATTTGTTAGATTGCTAATGCTTAAGAACATATTGAAGTCATCTTCATTGTTGTTTGCATTTGCCGGAGTTTTTACATCAGGGTTTTGCTCTATAAATGTAGCTTGTTCTTGTGCTGTTAATTGATCCCATGCGTTTAAACCATGTCCTGGTTGATTATTATATTTAATTCTAGCTCTTTCGTTGATTGCTTCTGTGCTCATATCAAATACATCACCATCATCAGCATTAAATGCGTCTCCTTTAGGATTTTTGATAACGAATTGTCCTTTAGCATCTACTATGATTTCAACTCCATCATTTTTAGTCCCATTTGTGCCCCAATCAGCATCAGTTACTTGTCTTCCATCGTAATTTACATAAAGCCTTGCATCTTTTTGCATAGCTTCTCTTAAATCTTCTGTGGTATTAAATGTTCTTTCCATATTAGCATTTAGTGAATGTGCTGTATTAGTTGGGTTTGGATCATAAGTATATTGATAAGCAGTAACTACTTTAATACTAGCACCATTACCATCATTATGGTCTAATACATTTCCATTTGCTAATAAACCGGTGTTATCAGCTTGACCACCATTTCCTGCTTTTAGAATTATATTCTTCATAGCCGCTGTTGTGCCTTGCTTATTATCATTTACTAAAATAAGTCTATTTCCATTTACTATATCAGCTCTTACACCTGTTTTACCACTTACTCCATTAATAGCAGTTGCTATATCAGCTACAGTTGAAACACTAGCAGCTATTTGAGTGCCATTAATTTCTATATTTAATGTAGCAGCAGCAGCAAATTTACCATTGTTATCAATTTGATTATTATTAGCACCCAATGTTAATTGCCCAGTTCTAGCTTCTGCATAACTAACCCAAATTCCTTGACCTTTTCTAAGCCCAAGACTTTCTCCACTAGCATTGAATAATACCCCCATATCAACGCCACGCTCATTTAAGCGTAATTCACCATTTTTGTTTGTAATAAAGCTATTTTGTGAAACATCGTTTTCTTTATGCACACCTGCATCAACCTTAATACCATCGCCGTTTATATTAGTCCATTCGTGATTGCTATCTAGCTGATAGATTGGAGTTTTTTTATCACCTATGCTATTACCTGAATTTAGGTTTGCTTTTAAGCTAACTAATGTTGTAGGATTTGCAGGGGTTGTAAGACCTGGTTTTATTACTATATTTCTAATTGGAGAAGTCGTATCAACTTCGCCTGTAACTTCATCTCTTAACCAGCCTTGTGCTATATAACCATTATTATCAACGAAGTTACCATAAGCATCGCGAACGAAGTCCCCGTTTCTTGTATATTTATAAGTTTTACCACCATCAGGGCTTACTACGAAAAATCCATCGCCTTGGATAGCTAAGTCTGTGTTTTTCTTTGTTGTTTGGATACTTCCTTGAGCAAAAATCTTAGTAATTGAGTTAATTTGAGTTCCAAGTCCAACTTGCATAGGGTTTTTACCACCTAGCTCTCCTTGTGGAGCTGTTGCAACTTTGCTTGTTTGGTTCATCAAGTCGCTAAAATTTGCACGAGAGTGCTTAAAGCCTGTTGTATTAACGTTTGCTATGTTATTACCTTCTACGTCCATTGCTATTTGGTGTGCCTGAAGACCTGATACTCCAGACCAAAGTGATCTCATCATTTTTATATCCTTGTAATTAAATTCTCTAAGCAAGTTTTAGCAAAAGGTGTTCCAATTTTATTTTTTTATATTAAAATGTTTTTTAATACCGAAAATAAGGGGATTTTGTGGATAGTGTAAAAAATAATTTTAGATTAGATTTAATAAAGTGCTTATCAAATACAAGATTACAAAGTTATAAAGACTTAGACGAGCATTTTAAAAATCTTAAATTAATTTCAAAATTATCCCCAAAAATAGGCATTTTAGAAATAACTTTAAGAAATTATTTAAATGATATTTTGGCAAAAAAGTTTAATAATGATGATTGGCTTTTAGATTACGAAAATGAAAGTATAAAAGAACAAATAAATAAATTATATAAAAGCAAAAAAAGAACACCTACAAAAGATGAATTATTAAGCAATCTTACGCTAGGAACGATAATTAAGATTATTGAAGATGAAAAAATTGAGAAGTATATATTTTCAGATTTAGACTTAAAAAGATTTGATAAGAATAATAAAAACTACATAATAATAAACGGGCAAAAGACTAATATATTTTTAGATAATAAAAATAAAGCATTATTAAAACTATTTTTAAGTCTTAGAAATCGTGCAAGTCATTTTGAGAATTTATTAAAAATGAGAAATAACAAATATTCTAATATTAGTTATAAATTATATGAAAATTGCTATATCAGTATAAATCCAAGAAATTTAGAAAGATTTTTAGATGATTTGATAAGTGATTTTAATGAAGATTTGATAAGCAGAGTAAAACTCTGCTTTTAAGAGTGTCAAGACCACTCACGAAATACATTTCATAATATCAAAAAAAAATTAATCATAAAAGCTTTATCAATGTTTGTTAAAATCAGCTTTTATTAAAAGGAGAAAAATGAAATTTTTAAATATTCAAAAACTAAGCACTGAAAAGCTAGAAAATATGGGTTTTACTTGGCATACAAATGAAGATAAAAAATCATATGTAGATGATAAATTAATAATAATTAGCGAAGATGAAGCAAATAATTATTATAACGCTTGTAATGAGCTATATGATATGTTTATAAACGCAGGTTCTTATGTAATTGATAATAATCTTTTAGATAAACTTGGCATTCCTTTTAATTTACACGAAGTTGTGAAATTATCTTGGGAAAATGAAGTTCATTGGCATTTATATGGGCGTTTTGATTTAGCTGGTGGGCTTGATAATTTACCTATTAAATTGCTTGAGTTTAATGCAAATACTCCAACGGCACTTTTTGAAACGGCGATTTTACAATTTGAGCAATTAAGAATAAATAATTTAGATGAAAGCAATCAATTCAATCACACTTATGAAGCAATCGTTGATAATTTTAAACGCTTATCAACTTTAGATGAAGATGTAAGTAATTTTGATGAAGTATATGAAGGCTGGAAAATACTTTTTACAAGTGTAAAAAATACTGAAGAAGAGCTAACTACAAGATTACTTATGCAAATGGCAAAAGACGCTGGATATGAATGCGAGTTTGCTTATATTGAAGATGTTGAATTTAGCGAAGATGGAGTGTTTTTAGCTGATGAGAATTATGAGTTTTGCTTTATGCTAATTCCTTGGGAAATAATAGCTATTGAAGAAAGCGAATTAGCACATTTACTAACAAAAATAATTAAAAATCAAAAAGCAATTATCCTAAATCCTGCTTATACATTATTATTTCAAAGCAAGGCTATTTTAGAGATTTTATGGCAGCTTTATCCAAATCATAAATATTTATTAAAAACTAGCTTTTTACCACTTGAAAATACTAAACAAGTTAAAAAGCCGTTTTTTGGTCGTGAAGGTGCAAATGTTACGATTTTGGACAAAAATGGCGAAATAATTACAAAAAATAATGGAGATTATGAAAATAACGGATTTATTTATCAAGAATTTGCAGAACTTAACGAATATAATGGCGAGTTCTATCAAGCTGGGGTATTTTTTGCCTACGAAGCGTGCGGACTTGGATTTAGAAAAGGTGGAACTATTATAGATAATTACGCACAATTCGTAGGACACATTATTAAATAAAGGAAAAATATGCAAGAAATTCTAAGTCTTACTTCATTTGTAGTTGATTTTGATATTAAAAAGAATTTAAAACAAGAATTACAAAATTATAAAAATATTTTAGTTATTGCTGGAGTTACGGCATTTGCGAAATTTAAAGATAAATTAGAATACGCAATTAGTGGCAATTATCATCTAACGCATACTAAAGAATGCTCGTTTAATGATATTAATAAAATTATAAATGAATGCAAAGGCTTAGAATTTGATTTAGTCTTAGCAATTGGTGGTGGTAAGGTTTTAGATACTTCAAAATACATAGCAAATGCTTTTAATCTAAAAATAATTACTATACCAACAATCGCTGCAACTTGTGCTGCTGTATCTGCTCTATCTGTTATTTATGAAGATGAAAAGTTTAAAGAATTAGCGCTTTTTAAAGAACCGCCTTTTAAATGTTTTATAGATTTAGAAACTATTAAAAACGCTCCTAAAAGGTATTTAATAGCAGGTATTGGCGATACGATGGCGAAATTTTACGAATTTGATTTGCAATTAAAATATGCAAAAGCTAATAATATAGGCGTAAATTACTCAAATTCTTTTGGCAAAATTTGTAGTAATTTGTGCGTAGATTTAAACTATGAATATGCAAAATCTTTAAATGATGATTTGAGTTTTAAAAATGTCGTAATGTCAATAATAGTAAATACTGGTTATGTTTCACGCTCAATTAATATTGAATATAATGGGGCTTTTGCTCACGCAACTTGCTATGCGATAAGTTATATTAAAGAAATAGAAAAAAACTTCTTGCACGGAGAATTAGTAGCATTTGGTATTTTAGTCCAATTACTAATTGAGAAAAAATATAATGAATATGAAAAATTGCTTAAGTTTTACAAAGAAATCAATTTACCTACTAAAATAAGTGATTTTATAAAAGAAGATGAGTTTTTAAAACATATTGACAAAATAGCTAGTTTAGTCTTTGCATCTAGCGATGTTATTAATCTAATTAATCGTGGTTTTATAACAAATCTTGATGAGATAAAAAATGCTTTAATTTATAAAAAGGAGAAAGAATGAAAATTGTATTTTTAGACGCAAACACCTTAGGTGGAGAAAACATTGACGCATTTAAAGAATTTGGCGAAGTTGTATTATATGAAAAATCATCGCCTAATGAAGTAGTAAAAAGATTAGAAAAATGCGAAGTAGCAGTGATTAATAAAATCAAAATGAGCCGTGAAGTTATGCAAGCTTGCCCTGATTTAAAACTAATTTTAATTAGTGCAACGGGTATGAATACGGTTGATTTGGTTGCAGCAAAAGAATTTAATATCGTAGTTAAAAATGTAGCAGGTTATAGCACAAAAAGTGTGGCTCAACATACTTATGCTCTACTTTTATCATTAATGAACGAAACTCTTTATTATAATGACTACACAAAAAAAGGCAATTGGGCTAAGAGCGAACTATTTTGCGATTATTCAAGAAGAATTTACACAATAGAAGGCAAAACTTGGGGAATTATAGGACTTGGAGCTATTGGAAAAGAAGTTGCAAAAATAGCACAAATGTTTGGTGCTAATGTGATTTATACAAGTCTTAGTGGTAATAATAACAATGCTGATTTTAAAAAAGTTAGCTTAGAAGAATTGCTAAAAAATAGCGATATTATAAGCATTCACGCTCCACTTAACGACAAATCATATAAATTAATCAGCGAAAAAGAACTAACAATGATGAAAGATAATGCGTATTTGCTAAATCTTGGGCGTGGCGGGATAATTGATGAAGTAGCACTCGCAAAAGCAATTGATAGTAAAAATATCCGCGTTGGGCTTGATGTTGTAGAAGTTGAGCCAATGAGTGCTGATAATCCTTTATTAAACATAAGCAAAAAGCAAAATCTAATAATCACCCCACACATAGCTTGGACTGCTTGTGAGTGTGTTACAAGGCTAGTGGCAATGATGGTGAATAATTTAAGAGATTTTTTAAATGGTAAATAAGATTTACTTAGGGCTAATTTTAGCCCTATTCTTTAGCTCTTGTGCTAAGCAAATTCCAACTACAACTATAAATCTAACTATTAAAAGCGATATTATTAAGTTTAAAGGACAAGGTTTTTTAAAGGATAATAAAGGTGATTTAAGTCTTGATTTATATACACTTGGAAAATACATAAATACTTTTAAAATCAATGAAAAAATATGTTTTAACAACGAATGCTATACCAAAAAAAGCTTTAATGAAAAATTCTTTGGCAAATGGTATTATGATGATTTATTAAAAGATATAATTTTATGTAAAAATATATTTTCTAAGAAAAATTACTCAAAAACTCAAAATGGTTTTACTCAAATAATTGATGATTTAACTTATGTTGTTGATGATTTAAAATGTGAGTTTTCTTCAAAAAATATTATCATTAAAATTAATAAATAATAAATTTTATTATTCTATAATAATTTTTTCCTAATAATCTAATAAAATTTACAAAAAAATATTATATTTAGATGGAATTTATAATAAGGAGAAATTATGAAAAAAGTATTATTTTCATCGGTTTGTGCAGTGGCACTACTAGGGACAAATGTATATGCAGTAGAAAATAGTTTAAGTAATAGTTTAGAAACTTTTTTAAGTCAAAAAACAGAGTTAGAAAGCAAGATTAAAGAGCAAAATACTCTAATAGATAATGCCAATAAAATTTTAACTTCTGCAAAAGATACAAAAGATATAAAGCAAAAAGCTTATGACAGTACTGTAAGTAAGGTAAAAGAATTAAAACTAGAAGAATCTAATAAAGAATCATTGAAAAACAAAATTAATGTGGAATTACAAGGTTTAACTGGCACTGTTGATGATTTAAGTAATAAAAATACAATTTTAACAAGTACAATAAGTGATTTAGAAATAAAAATTAAATCATATGAAATAGAATTACCTAAATTAGATGAACAGTTAAAAACTGCAAAACAAGAAGTGGTTACTATAGAGAAAAAACGCAATGAAGCACATGCAAAAGTTTTGGAAGCAAATAAGCAAAAAAATGAATTAGTAAAAAAAGAAGATGAAATAGGAAAAGAACATTTAGCGTTGCAAGAAAAATTTCAAAAAGCAAGTGAAGAAGAAAAAATACTTCTTAAAGATCAATTACAAGCAAAGGAAACTGAATTAAATGAAGCTAAAAAAGCAATTAATGATTTAGACGAAAAAAATAAAGATATATTAATAGCTGGAGATTTAGCAGACAAAGAACTATCAAATGCAAGACTTAAAGCAAAAGAATTAGAAAATCAAAAATATTCAACAGAACAAAAACAATTGAATGATAAATCATTATATGATAATAAAAAATTAGAATTAGCAAACATTCAAAAAGATTTAGAAACAAAAACAGCAGAAAAAATGATAGCTAAAAGTAATTTAGAACAAGCAGTTAAAGATTACGAAGATGCTAAGTTGGCTGTAGCTAATGCTAATAAAGCACAAGCAGATGCTCTAGCTGAGCTTGATTTAGCAAATATAAATTTAAATGAAGCTATAAATGGATTAAATACAGCTAATAAAGATTTAGAAAACTTAAAAAAAGAATTAGAAAGTATTGAAGCAAATATTACAAACAATACAGAAGAAGGTAAAAAAGTTAAAGACCAATTAATGTCAAGTGGTATTTATACGGCTAATACTCAAACTCACGCTAACGCATTAATCAGTTTAGCAGCTTCACACAATGGAGATTTAAGCAATGCAGCTCCTGAAGTAAAAGCACAAGCACAAACCTTAGCAAATCAAATAGCTACAACAATTTTAGATGAGAAAAAAGACGATATAACAGCAGAAGCTCTAAGCACTTTAAATGTTCAAATCAATAATATGAATAAGCGTTTAGGTGAAGTGCGTGGTTTAAATGCGGATATTGGGACTTGGTTTAGAATTTATGGTGGTCGTTTTAGCAATGGTAACAATAATTTCAATTACTATTCAACCCAAATTGGTGCAGATAAAAAAACTAGCTTAAATAATGCTGATATTCTTGCTGGTGTGCTATTTGGCTATGATAAAATCAATGCAGGTGTAAGAGCAAAAGATACTAGCGTAGGAGCGTATTTAAGTTATATTCACAATGATGGATATTTTGCTGATTTGGTATTAAAATATATAAGAAGTAGTTATGATAGTAAATTTGTTGATGTTAAATCTCAAAATTCATTCTTAGTTAGTGCAGAGGGTGGATATAGATTTAATGTAAATAATAATTTTTATCTTGAACCAAGCCTTGAGATAATCACTGGATATATCGGCAAATACGAATCAAGCTTAAAAATCTTTAATAAGTTTAAAATAAATGTAGATGCTCACTCTCCATTAATATTTAAACCACAAATATTTGCAGGTTATAGCGTAAATGATTTTACATTTAGAGCTGGTGTTGGGGCAGTAATTGATACTCAAACTAAAGAAGCAGACCTTTTAATTGGCGATATTATAAAAGGAGTAAATGCTAAGGTAAAAAGCAAATTAGGAGCTAGCGATAGAGGATTTGTAAGCGTTGGCACAGCATATACATTTAGCGATAATTTAAGATTGAATTTAAGTGTTGAAAGAAGCTTTGGCACAAAACTTACAAATGATTATGAAATAAACTCAACCATTAGATATACATTTTAAAATAAAGGGCTTTAAGCCCTTTTTTA
>NZ_JACGAR010000033.1:0-13598 GCF_020137585.1 Campylobacter sp. RM12654 | reverse complement strand
GGGTTTTAAAATAAAATCTAACTTAAGCAACGAATATTTAAAGCTTTCAATTTATTTTAAACCACTTAATTATTCACTATAAAAGTAGCTTTAATTACAAACAAGAACTATAATAAACCCATGCAAAGTAATTTTAAATTTATGCTTTTAATAGTTTCATTAGGTTCATTTTTAAGCACATTAGCGCTTAATCAAATTCTACCGCTTTTACCATTTATTATGCAAGAATATGGAGTGAGCGGAGATAAGATTAGCTTATATAGTGGTTTAGCTTATGCTGGTAGCACGCTTACTATGGCGTTGTTTGCACCATTATGGGGTATTTTAGCTGATAAATATGGTCGTAAAAAAATGCTTTTAAGAGCTAGTTTTGGTATGGGCTTGTGTTTGTTAATTAGCGTATTTTTAAAAACCGCAGAATCATTTATAATACTTAGATTTATTATGGGATTTTTTTCTGGGTTTAACCCTGCTTGTATTGCATTAATAGCTGTTAATGCTCCTAAAGATGATGTGAATGTATCTCTTGCAAAACTTAGCTCATTTCAGATAACAGGCTCGCTTTTAGGACCATTGTTTGGTGGAGTATTAATGCACTTTTTTGATTTTAGAGTTCAGTTTGCAATATCAGGATTTTTATTAATTAGTATATTTTTATTGATATTGTTTTTTGTAAAAGAAGATTTTACTCCAGTTCCTAAAGGCGAAAAAATAAGGCTTGATAAAGGCTTGTATTCATTTGTAATAGTTTTGTGTTTAGCTTCGTTTTTAGTGCAGTATTCTCAAACATTTATAGGTCCTATAATCGGCTTATTTGTTTCAAAATTAGTAGACCATAAAGAATTAGCCACAGGTTTTTGCTTTAGTTTAGCAGGAATTGCTAGTGCTATATTTGCTCCGAAATTATCAAAATTAGCAAAAGATTATGGAGAAGTTAATTTAATTTTAATTAGTACTTTTGCTTTGTTTATATGTTTAATATTGCATTATTTTACTAGCCATAATTTTTGGTTATTTTGCTTAGTTAGGTTTATAACCGGTATTAGCTTTTGCTCTATTATGCCTAGTGTTTATTCTATGATAAGAAAAAAGATACCTAAACAAATTAGCTCAAAAATATTTGGAATAAATCAGAGTTTTTACGGATTAGGTGCGTTTTTTGGTAGTTTAAGTGGTGGGTATTTTTATAACTTATATGACGAAAAAGTGTTTTTTATCTGTGCTAGTTTTATTTTAGCTAGTTGTTTTTTAGTTTTCTTTTATAAAAGAATAGGTTCAAAATAAAGTAGGGTATTCAGCTTAAATTTTGGAATAAATGAGAGTTTTACGGATTAGGTATATTTGTGCTATTACTTTGTATAGGATAAACACTATATATAATAGAGCAAAAACTAAGCTAAACAAAATAAAATTTAGTATTATGTGCTTTTGTTTATAGTTTATAGTTGTTTTGGCTAAAGTGGTTTATTTGTGTTAATTTTTTTATAAAAGAATAGGCTCAAAATAAAGTAGGGTATTTAGCTTAAGTATTTAAAAATAAATAGATTAGGTTGATTAGTAATAGTTTATTTTTGAATATCTTACAACCTATACGATGAAAAAATCTTTTTTATCTATTCAAGTTTTATTTTAGCTAGTTGTTTTTTTAGTTTTACTTTATAAAAGAATAATTTCAAAATAAAGTAGGGTATTCAGTTTAAATATTTAGAGTAATTTAGAGTTATTTATGGATTAGGTTCGTTTTTTGGTGATATTAGCTTATATGATGAAAAGTGTTTTTACTAGTTTTATTTGTTATTTTGCTTAATATATAGACTATACTTGTTTTGAGCTAAATTAATTTAATAGTTTTGATGGATACATAAGAAGACTTTTTAGTCTTCTTTTAAATTATTAGCTATTTTTGCTGCTAATTTTAATTTATCATTATCAAAATGAGTATAAATTCTTGAAGTATTAAGCGAAGCATGTCCTAAGGCTTCTTGGACTAATAACAAATCTTTTTCTTTTTTGTAAAGCAGGGTAGCAAAACTATGTCTTAGCATATGAGCTCCATTTTTTTCTTTGCGAATACCGGCTGCTAATAATACATTTTCAATTAATCTTGATATATAAGCTTGAGTTAATGGCTTACCTTGTTTATTTGTAAATAAGTATTGATTAGGTTCGGCGAAATTATTAAAATATTCTAAATGCTCTTTAATGGAATTTATATTTAGTAAAACCACTCTATATTTATTACCTTTAGCATGAATTCTAAGGCTTATCAAATCATTTTCATAGCTAATATCTTTTAACCTTAATCTAAGAACTTCATTAACCCTTACTCCAGTAAATAATATGATTTTTATAGCAAGTTTATTTCTGTCTTGATTGCTTTTAAACTCATAATTATTTAGAGTATTTAAAAATGTTTTCATTTGCTCTTCACTCATAAATTCTGGTAGTTTTTGTCCTGATGATGAGTTTAATCCTGACCAGTTTTTTAACTCTATCTCATAAACATAAGAACTATCATCATCTTTATTTTGCGAATTTAAAAATTTAAAAAAATTAACTATAGCGATTTTGTGATTTTTTTTACTCGCATCACTAAGACCTGCTGTTATGCTTGATAGAATTTCAATTACCAATTCTTCATCAATTAGTTTTAGAGAGTACAGCTTATAGTGAATTATTTGCTCGTAAAATTTTTTAATAGGGTTAAAATAAGTATTTACACCAATCATTCCTATATTTCTTGATTTTTTAGCTAACTCATCTAATTCTTCTATAGTGAAATTATTTTTACTTAAAGCAATATTAATCTCTCTTAATTCTTCTGCTTTTTCAAGTAGTTTATTTGATAAAGAATTTAATTTAAATTTTAGAAATTTAGCTATCCAAAATAAAAATGATTTTGAAAAATTGTCTTCACAATCTAAAGGGTATTTCATAATTGTTCCTTAAAATAAGTTGTTTAATATAGAAAAAAATTATAATAAAAGAAGATTATATTATAAACTTAGTTTTCAATATAAATTTAATATGTAAAATTTTATTAAAAATAATAATAAAAAAATATTATAATTTTACATAAAATAATACATAAAATAATATGATTATTTTTATAAATATACTAAATATCGTATAAAATATCAAAAATTATTTATATATTTTATTAAAATAATTAATATAGAAATAACTCAAATTTATATTAAGCATATAAAAAATAGTTTGAAAATTATATTACATATATAAATTAAATTCTAAAACCTTATTAAATCTAATTTTGCTATGTTTGGAAATGAAGTTTTTTATAGTATTGAAATTATTGTCTGTAGGCATATAAAAAATACATAAGTGATTGGTATAAGTATATAATTTAAGTTCCGTAAGACTATTAAATTATTTTAAAAATAAAAGCAATCTAAATTGATTATTAGCATATTTAATATGTTTATATATTATATTAGTATTGAAAACTATAATTTTCAAATTAGTATTTTAAAACCATATCACCACTCTGCAATTTTAATAAAACTGAAGATTTTAGATTGTTTATAACAAATTCTTATTAAGTCTTTTTTTGCAACTATTAGTTCAATTTTATTTTAAGCTTACTTGTTGTGTTTAATAGTATTTTGAATTATGTTTTATAAACTCATATATTTTATTGGACAATAGAAATATATGTATGCTATTTGCTAAAAGCTCAAAATCACTAAGCTTAGCAGTATTATTAAAATCAGCCAAAGCACTCTCTTAGTAATACTTACATTCAATTTATCCTTATCATTAGCACTTAGCTTTGCTACACGACCAAGCACCTTTAAAGAAGTTTGCTTGTCTTTAATTCCATTAAATCCATCAAAAGCTTAATTTTATCTATTTCCAAATCTAAGCCCATTTTAAGCTCCTATTAATGCATAATTGTATAATACAAATGCGTGATATAAGTAGCTCTTATTGAGCGACAAGGGCTTGAAATGTATATTGTAGGCTAATATACAAGGCTTTAATGCTTCGCTAGCAAGGTAACTTAGTCTAGTCCGCCTGTCAATCAATATCATAAAATGACTCAATATAATATTTGCTATTGATATCTTTTGAAGTCAAATATATATAATGTTTAAGCACTTTTTAAATACTCATTTTAAACTAAATATTAAATATGCTTTAAGTTAAGGCAAATGCAAGTGCCGTTGTTTTAAGTGTAGTGTTTTTATATATTTTGAATTTGATTTGTATAAAAGGTTTTAGTTTATAAAACAAGAAAATTATTATTCTTGTTTTTTGCTCTGGTATTTTGCTAATTCACTTTTTTGCATTTTTAATATATGTTCATCTGTTACTAGAACATAAAAAATACCTTCAAATACACATACTTCTCTTATATATGCTTTTACTAAAACTTCTCTTTTTTTACTATTATCAAATTTAGCAGTTGCTTCAAAAGATATAATATCCCCTATTTTAGCCGGCGCAAAAAAACTAGTTCTTGAGCCTATAACACAGGTATTTTTTTTGTTAATTGCTACTTGTGCAACATAAGCTCCTGCAGAATATATAAAACCATTATGCGCTAAACCTTCAGAATCTGAAATTAATTCAGATGTTATTTTTAATTGCAGATTTGCTTTGTTTTCATCTGTTTCGGTAATGTTGCCACAAATTTCTGTATTTATTGTAGGGCAAGCTTCAACATTGATTTTAATCTCTGTAGAATTTTCTTCTATATCATTTTTTTCTTCAGCCATTTTATACCTTTAATTTTATATATATTCTTTTTGGTGCAGGATAACCTTCTTTTGTAAAATCATCATCTTCTAAAAAATCTTCCAAGCTATATCCATCAATCCAATCTGTTTTCCTTTGCTCTTCTATTGTTGTTTTAGAAGTTGCTAGTATTTCAAATTCTTTAAAATTAGCTTTTTTACACCAATTTTGCAATGCTTTAATACTTGGTATAAAATATACATTAGACATTTTTGCATAACTTGTATCTGGAACTAAAGCAAAAGGTTGTTCGCTATCAAAATAAATAGTATCTAAAAATACAATCCCATTAGTGTTTAGACTTTGTTTTAATTGTTTTAGCATTTGCACTGGGTCGCTTCTGTGATAAATCACCCCTAAGCAAAAAATTACATCAAATTTATGATTGTAGCTTGGTAAATCAGCTACCCCTAATCTCTCAAATACAATATTTGTTTTAAATAAGGAATTTAAAAAAGTAAATTGCTCATAGCACCTTTGAGAAGGGTCAAATCCGACAATCTTAGTCGGTCTAAATTCTTGCATTCTAAACATATAATAACCATTATTGCACCCAACATCAGCCACTATTTTATTCTCAATACAACCAATATGCTTTTTTAAAATATTATATTTTATATTGCTTTTCCACTCACTATCTATAAAAATATTATTTATTTTAAAAGGCCCTTTTCTCCAAGGTTTAAGGCTTTTTGCTTTAATTAATAAATCTTCTTCATTTAATGTATCATCATAAATTTCAACAATATCATCAAAAATAACTTTCATTATCCCTCATGCCCTAAAATTTTTGCTGTTAAATCTATAAAAACATCATTTAGCATTTCATTTAGCAAAGCATCATTATTAAATATAAATTCTTCAACTTGTGTATAGTCTATATTTTGCTTTTCTAATAATAATTTTAATGCTAAAAATTCTTTACTATGCGTTACTATAGTATTTTGAACTGCACCTCTTGGTGCGTTTTGTAATACATCTATTAGTTTTTCTTCTGGTGTGGTCTCAAATAATTTATCAAAATCATCCATTTTAATTCTCCAATAACTTATTTAAATAAAAATATATTTTAACTAAATAAATTATCATACAATTGATTTTTATGTTTTGTTTTTTTGTATTGATTTTGCTTTTTTATTTTCTCTAGAGTATTAAATTTGCTAATTAATTCAAATCTGTCTAATTGAGAAAAACAGCATAAATTTACAAAATTTTCTAATTCTTTTGAATATGTAGAATCAAGATAAACTGGCTCACATTTATTTAGTAATTTTAAATTCTGCTCTATGCTAGATACGAAAATACCATCTGAAAAATCTTCTTTTTTTAAGGCTAAAGCAAAGCGATTAGCAGCTTTTTCTAAAGCTCTTAAGTATTTTACACGCTTTGCTTTATCATTCATAATTATTTATTAGCTCTTTCTATATACTCGCCTCTTTGAGTATCTACTCTAATAACTTCCCCTTCTAATACATGGAAAGGTATTTGAACAACTGCACCGCTTTCTAAAGTAGCTGGCTTTTTATTAGAGCCTTGTGTGTCACCCTTGAAATTCGGTTGAGTTTCAACTATTTTTAACTCAACAACTTGCGGAACTTCAACGCCTATTGCTTTTCCGTTATGGAATAATACGCTTACATTCATACCATCAATCATCCATTTTCTACTTTCGCCAACATCTTCTTCTGTTATAGCTACTTGCTCATAAGTCTCATTATCCATAAATTGGCAAAATTCTCCATCATCATATAAATATTGCATTTCTTTTTCTACTAAGTTAGGAGATTCACATTTATCACCTGCGTGGAAAGTTTTTTCTAAAACCTTACCATTTATGAAAGATTTTATTTTTATTCTTACGAAAGCAGGACCTTTACCTGGCTTTACATGTTGATATTCCACTATTTTATAAGGAACACCTTCTATTTCTATTTTTAAACCCTTTTTTAAATCACCCATTGAATAAGATGCCATTTTGTTAATCCTTTAAAATTAAATTAAATCCAAATTTCTTCAAAATCAGAATTGATATTATAGTTTTTTAAACTATCTATAAGGTAATGTAATAAAGAAATATTGTTAGTATCTATGACTATCTGAGAATATTTTTTATTATTAATTAAAAAATATTTCAAATTTAAATTAGATATAGTTTGTTTTACACAAAATAAAGAATAATTATCGTTTTTATCTATATTTAATTTAAAAAATTTCTTTTTACTTAAATTACCTGTATCTTGTAATTCAAAATGAACATAAAGTTCATTTGATATTGGGTAAGAATCTCCCAATTCATCTTTAGCTAATTTAGCATACCACTCATTATTTGATATTTTATTTTTAATAATTTCAATATTTTCATCAATAATTTTAGAAATCTGCAAATCTTTATAATTTGCAGATTTTATTAATAGCATTAAAACCAATACTAAAATAAAAAAAATTATTCCAAATATAAAATATAACGAGTGTTGTTTCATTACTATTGTAATTGATCTTTGATTATATCACCTATTGTAATTTTATCATCAGAATTAAATTTTTCTAAATCTTCACGAGTTTTAATTAAATTTAATTTTTTTATACTTAAGCGAATTTTACCATTTCTAGTGAAAATTAAAGCTCCTTCAATTTCATCTCCAATATTAGGCTTAACTTCTCCTAAATCTTCATTTTTAATTAAAGCTTCAACTTTATCATTTACTTTAACGAACACTCCAAAGTCTTTAATATCACTTACAATACCTTTAATAACATCACCTAATCTATGTTCTTTAGCAAATAATGAACTAGGACTTTCTTCTAAATGTTTAACACTTAAAGAAATTTTTTGGTTTTCACTATCAATTTTTCTGATTTTAACTTTTACTTTATCCCCTACTTTATAAACTTTTTTGCAAGTTTCATTTTCAGTCCAAGATATATCATCATTTAATAATAAACCTTCAATATTGTCAATTTTAACAAAAGCTCCAAAATTTGTAATAGTGCTAATCTCGCCTTCAACAATATCTCCTGCTTTAAATTTCTCATTAAAGCCATCAAAAGGTTTTGGAAGTAAATTTTTAAGAGATACTCTTAAACGGCGTTTTTCATAATCTATTTCAATTACTTCAACATCAATTTCTTGACCTTCTTTTAAATAATCTCTTGGATTTTTAACATTTTTATCCCAAGAAATTTCACTTATATGTAAAAATCCTTCAATATCATTTCCTAAATCTACAAAAGCTCCATAATTTTCAATATTAGAAACTACTACTTTTAAAATATCTCCAATTTCTAAGCTATCTTTAATTTCATCCCAAGGGTCACTTAAAGCTGCTTTAATTGATAAAGAAATATGTTTTTTCTCTTCATCATATCCTACAATTTTTACTAAAACTTTATCCCCTTCTTTGTATAAAGTACTAGGATTTACAGGACCTTTATAAGATATTTCGCTATAATGAACTAAGCCATCAACTCCACCAATATCAACAAACATTCCATAGCTTGTAAGTTTTCTAACAACACCTTCTTTAAGTTCTGAATCGTTGATTATATTATTAATTAATTCTTTTTTCTTTTTGCGGTCTTCTTCGTTTGCTTTTCTTTTTGACACAACTATACTTTGTGTTTCTTCATCAATTTTTAATATTTTAACTTTAATTTTTTTATTCATTAAAGTATTAATTTCTTTATGAGAGCATTGTGATTTTGGTAAGAAAAATTCTACTTCATTATTATCTACTGCAACAAAACCACCACGATTTTTTCCTATGATTTTTACCTCAAAAGTATCGTTATTGTCTTCATTATAGTTTTTAATAAATTCAACTACTTTTTCTTTACGAAGTGCTTTTTTGTATGATAATAAACGGCGTCCATTATAACTACCTACAACTGTTACTTTAATAACATCATCAACATTAAACAATAGCTTATCATCTTTTGTGATTTCACTAATATTTAAAACACCTTCTGATTTATCTTGTATATCAACAAATACTTCGTCGCCTTCAATTTTAATAATTTTTCCATCAATTACTGAAATATTTTCAGGATTTTTTTCGCTTTCAAACTCATCTAACATTGCCGCGAAATCAATGTTTTCTAAATCTTCTAAATTGTTATGAGCTCCATTTAACTTAGCCATTTTGGTCCTTTTGTAATAAAATTAATCAAATTAAGAAATGATTGTGCCCTATTCTATCACTATTTCACTTATGACTATTTAATATTAAGTAAAATTTTCTATTTTTTTAACAACTTTATCAATAATCCATTCAGGTGTGCTAGCTCCTGCACTAATTCCGCATAGATTTTTATCCTTAAACCAATTAAAATCTAATTCATTTTCATTTTCAATTAAATAACTATCTTTGCAATGCTCTTTTGCTATTAAAAATAATTGCTTTGTATTTGAGCTATTTTTACCGCCAACAATTATCATAACATCACTTTTCATTGCAAGAATTTTAATAGCTTCTTGGTTTTTAAATGTTGCATCGCAAATTGTATTAAAAACTCTTACTTCTTTTACTTTTAACATTAAAAAATTAGCTATTTGCATAAATTTTTCTACTTTTTTTGTAGTTTGACTTACTAAAGCTACTTTATTTTTAAACTTAATATCTATCAGTTCTTTTTCATCTAAAACTACATAATTATTAGTAGTAGCATAACTTCTTACGCTTTTTACTTCTGGATGATTGCTATCTCCAAAAATAACAATTTCATACCCTTCGTTGCTCATTTTTTCCACAATTTCTTGTGGCTTTTTAACGAAAGGGCAAGTTGCATCTATAATTTCTCTACCACTTTCTTTTAATATGTCTAAGTCTTGTTTTGTTATTCCATGCGTTCTTATAATGGCCTTTTTCTCATCATTTAATTCTGTTATATCATTAATAGTCTTTACATTAAAATCGTTCTTTAATCTTGATATTTCATCATTATTGTGAATTAATGGCCCAATGGTGGCTGCATCTTTAGTCTTTTCTGCTTGTTTGATAGCTCTTTTAACTCCAAAACAAAATCCGTAACTTTTAGCTAATTCTATTTTCATATTTTATTGTCTTTCAAATAAAGATAAAATTTCATAAAAATTTGTAAAAGAAGCATCTACACATTCAACATTGTCAATTTCTATTTCATAATCTTTAGCTAGCAAAGAAAAACTCATAGCTATTCTGTGGTCTGCAAAACTTTTTAGTATTACATTATTATTTTTTATACTTTTTCCAACAACCATAAATCCATCTTCAAATTCTTCGTATTCAACACCTAAAATTGAATAATTTTCAAGGACAGCCTTTATTCTATCGCTTTCTTTTACTCTTAATTCTTTTGCATTTTTGACAATAGAATTTCCTTCAGCATACAAAAATGCTATTGATAATGCTGGTATTTCATCAATTAGCCAAGAAATATTTTCACTAACTTCAACAGCCTTTAATTTAGAACTTTTTATAGTAATGGTTCCTATATTTTCATAATCATTTTTCTCTATTTGATATGTAATATTTGCCCCCATTTTTTCAAGAATTTTAAATGCTTCAATTCTAGTTTTATTTAAAAGCATATTTTTTAAAACTAGAGTGGAATTATCACTGATAGCACATAAAACAGCAAAGAAAAATGCAGAAGAAGGGTCATTTGGAACTTCTATTTCATACGATTGTAATTTATCTTGTAATGGTTTTACTTCTATTTTAGAACCATCTGTTTTTATTGGTGCTTTTATCATTTTTAATAAATTTTCTGAATGGTCTCTGCTTAATTCGCTTTCGTATATTTCGCAACCATTACTCAATAATCCAGCTAATATTAATGCGGTTTTTACTTGTGCTGATTTTAGAGTATTTTCAAAAGTAAAATAATCTATTTTTTCTCCCCTAATTGCTAAAGGAGCATAATTTGCCCCTTCTCTACCATCAATTTTAGCCCCTAGTTTATTAAGTATATCGCTTACTCTTTTCATAGGTCTTTTGTTTAAATATTCATCTCCGCTTAAAACAAAAAAACCATCTTGACTAGCTAAAAAACCAATTAAAAGTCTCATTAGTGTCCCAGAATTTCCACAATCTAAAACTACATTAGGAGATTTGATAGCATTAGGCGGTGTTATAACTAATTCATTTTTATCTTCATATATTTTTATTGTCGCACCTAAATTTCTTACAACTTCTAAAGTATGTAGGCAATCTTGTGCGTAAAGATAGTTTTTAACCTTACACTCCCCATTAGTCAATAAAGAAAATAAAGCAGCTCTATGAGAGATAGATTTATCTGCAGCTATATTTTCCAAAACTAAATCAAATTGTTTATTTAATGCTTTTATTTTCATCTTAATTTTAATCCTATTTTATCTAATTCACTAATAATTTCATTCATTTCATTATTTATATCATCATTTTTTAATACTTTTTCATCATCAACAAATGAAAAGCTTATACTTAAACTTTCATAATCTTTTAAGCTTTCATCTTGATATAAATCTACTATTTTAAAATCTTTTAAATTCTTAATGTTTAATTTATTTATAGTTGATTTTATAACTGAATAATCATAATTTTTAGGCACTAAAATACTTAAATCTCTAGTTGTTCCTTGGAATTTTGAATAAGCTTTTGCTTGTATAAAATCATACTCTAAAGCATTAAAATCAATTTCGCATAAATAAGTAACCGGTAATTCTAATTCATTTTCTAAATGTAAATCTAATCTTCCAACTACCCCTATTTTTTGATTGTTTTTATAAATATCAGCTCTTTCAAATTCGCTAAATAAATGATAATCACTAGATTTTAATTGGAAATCCTTTAATATTGTTTTTAATTCATTTAAGAATGTGAAAAAATCAACATTTTTAGGTTTTGCATGATTTTTTAAATTTGCATTTTCACTTAAGCCAGAGCTAATTAAAGCAAATTTTTTATTTTCTTGTCCGTTTTCATCAAAGACACTACCAATTTCAAATAATTTTACTGATTTTCTTGAATTATTAAAATTAAAACTAGCTTGTTTTAAAAGTGTGCTAATGATAGAACTTCTTAGCGTATTCATTTCATTTGTGATTGGGTTTATAATTTCATTTTTGATATATTTTAAATTTAATTTTTCTAAAAATTCTTTGCTATCAAAAACATAGCCAATACTTTCAAAATATCCACACATTAAAGTTCTATTTCTTAATTCAAGAGATTTTTTATATTTTAAATAAGTGTTGTTTGTTCTGTTTAATTCATAAAAATCAAGTGGTTTAGGCTTAATATTATCAATGCCAATCATTCTTACTATTTCTTCACAAATATCAGCAGAATTGTTAATATCGTGTCTATAAAATGGAACTTTTAAATATAGATTATCTTCAGCAATACTTAATTCAAACCCTAGTCTTTTTAAAATTTTCACAACATCATTTTTTTCGCAAGACTGACCTATCATATTTTCAAGCTCGCTAATATTACAATTAATTGATATTTTTTCTTTGCTTGGGGTATTTTGACAAGAACTACCATAAATTTTAATGTTTTTATTAAGTTGTAACAAATTAAATAAATAATCAATTCCTATATTAAGCTCTGGTTCGCTACCCCTAAAACTTCTATAAATATCTGTATTTTTATAATTTTTATGAGTATTTGCGATTATTTTAGGATTTACATAATTTGCAATTATGATTATTTTTTTACTATCTTTATCTATTTTAAATTCTTCATTTTGTGTAATTCCAGCAATTGCTAATTCTTTATCTTTATACTTAATAACAAATTCTTTGTTTTCTTTGGTTTTTACATCTAAACTTATTTGCTCGCATTCATTACACAATTTGCTTAAATCAACTGCATTAAATAATACCCCGCTTGCATGTGTTGTATAAGATAATAAGTTTTCTATAGCATTATCTTTTAATTCTTCAATACTAGCTAATCTTAATTTAACCTTTAAAGTATTTTCAATATTATTTAATAATTCTATTGCTTTTATATTTAAATTACCATCAATTCCATCACTGAAATGAACATTTAAAATTCTTCTAATGCCTTCTGCATTATCAACATCTTTAAAAGGTTTCTTTTCTTTTAAATTAATATCTAATGCTGCACTTAAATCTCTTGCTATACCATTAATACTTAAGCAATCCCCACGATTAGGAGTTAGCTCAATTTCAATTAATTCATCATTAAATAAAGGATATTCGCATAATTCTTTACCTAAAATAAGTTCGCCTATACTATTATCTAAAACCATAATGCCATCATTTATTTTGGCAAATCCAAGTTCAGTTGATGAGCATATCATTCCATTGCTCTCAACCCCACGCAATTTAGCTTTTTTAATAGTAATATCACCAATTTGTGCACCTTCTAAACTAACTGCTACAAATTGCCCTGCTTCAACATTTTTAGCTCCACATACGATTTGTAAAACTTCATTACCAACATCTACTTGGCAAATACTTAATTTTTCAGCATCAGGGTGCTTTTCTTTACTCATTACTTTTGCAACTATAACTTTTTTAGGAGCTATAATTGTAGTTACTCCATCAACTTCTAAACCTATGCTATTTAAAGTTTTTACTAATTCATCTGTGCTAATATTTTTTAAGTCTATAAATTCATTTAACCAATTCTTACTAATTATCATTTAAATTGCTCCAATAATCTTAAATCTCCTTCAAATAATGACCTTAAATCAGGTATTTTATGAAGTAGCATTGCAAATCGTTCAACTCCTAAACCAAAAGCATATCCGCTAACATTTTTATAGCCAACATTTTTAAATACATTTGGATGAACCATACCACAACCCATAACTTCAATAAAGCCAGTTTGCTTACAAATTCTACAACC